>NZ_JAAHGK010001065.1:0-2731 GCF_010672505.1 Okeania sp. SIO2B9
TAGGAGTTTTTATTCAATCATTTGATTTTACCAGTGCAAAAGATGCTTTTGTCACAGGTTATATATGGCAAGAATACCAAGATGGTGTACATGATGATTTATCTCGTGGCATTATACTTGCTAATGCTATTGAAGATAGTGATTATGAGTTAAGAGAAGATTATCGACACAAAAAAGATGGTTTAGAAGTTATCGGTTGGTATTTTGCTTATACTCTCCGGATGGATTTTAATTTTGATTATTATCCTTTTGATGATAAAGATTTGAAAATCCGGATTTTGCATCAAGATTTCAATAATGGAAACTTAAATCGTCGGGTGATTCTTGCTCCTAACTTAAGTAGTTACAATGTAATTAACCCTCGAACCACACCAGGGATAGATCAAGAAATGGTACTCGGAGAATGGTATCTCAGGGATAGTTTTTTCGAGTATGCATTTAAGACATACAATACTAATTTTGGTCTAATAGATTCTGTACCAAAAACTAATTTTCCTGAACTTCAATATACTTTCATTTTACAAAGGTCTTTCTTAGGTCTGTTTATTTCTAAACTAGGACCAATGATTGTAGTTTTGACTTTGTTATTTGCAGTACTACTGGTTTGTGACAAAGAACAAACTATGGAAGTTTTGGGAGCTTCTGCGGGTTTTGTATTTATTGTTATCTTAGACCAGGTAACAGTCAGACAACAAATTATTACTAAAGGAATTGTTTATTTGGAGTTCTTTTACTTTGTTGTTTATTTATACATTTTCTTAGTGACTTTGAACTTTATTCTCTGGAGTTTGAAGCCAAATCTTCCGATTTTTAAGTATAAAAATAACTTTATCTTTAAGGCGCTTTATTGGCCGAGTATGATGAAGATTTTACTGCTAATCACTATTTTGGTATTTATTTAAAGAAGGAATTTACGATAACTAATTAGGTTTTGCTGAATAAGTTTTTTGGTATGAGGTAGGAGTCAGGAGTCAGGAGTCAGGAGTCAGGAGGAATGGGGAATTTAGAGGAGTTAGTCGGATATTTTATTCCTTGATTTTTCTGCAATTATTCTGCCTTTTATCCTAACTTTTTGGTCGCTCAAGCTGAAAAAGTTGCAGTTTTTTTCGATCTTTAAAGGCTAAAACCTTTATCTGTAAATGCTTTTAGATTTAATCAGCAATCCCTGGAACACCTCTAAATTAGACTTGTCGCTTTATAACTTAAAAAAAAACCAAAAACCTTGCTCTGTAAAGATCGTAGCCATTTGATAGCAAAAATGCTGGGAATTATTGCTCTGTCTAGGTTAGAGTGATTTTTCCCTTTATTTAGCGACAACTCTATTCTTTTTCATACCTATGTCTATTGTGTCAGCTCAATTAGATTAACTACCACTGATTTTATTCCTTTCTTTTTCAGAGAAAAGTTTATCGATCAACTTAACACCAACAGCAGATTCTCCATCAAAAACAGAACCAGTAGTCAGTTTTTCAACACGCTCTCGTACTTTCCCTTGTAACAATCCGGGTAAAGGTACATATCCCACTTCTGAAATTACCGCTTTATTCGCAACATCTATTTGGTAATCAATAAAAGCTTTGACAGGGGGTATTGTTTCTAGGGAATTCTTATTCACATATAGAAATAATGGACGAGATAGGAGGCTATAAGTACCGTTAGCGATAGTTTCACTGCTTGCCTCCACACATTGATCCTTACCATTATCAATAGCAATTAGTTTCACAAAATCTTGATTTTTTTCGTAGTAGGTAAAGCCTATGAAACCCAAACTACCCCAGTCAGATTCGATACCCTGAATAATCAGATCATCATCTTCACTGGCCTGATAGTCTTTGCGACTTCTACCTTCTTCCCCAGTAACAGCATCAGTAAAGTAATCATAACTACCAGAGTCAGCATCGGGGGCAAAAAGACTTAGAGGTTCTTCCGGAAATTCATCACGAATTTGCTTCCAGTTTGTTATTTTATTCTTATCATCATTATTAGGTTGCCAAATTTTTGTTAACTCTTCTAGGGTCAGGCAGTCTGCCCAATCATTGTTGCGATTAACGATTATAGAAAGACCATCGAAAGCAATGGGAATTTCAACAAATTCTATTTCGTTTGCCCGACAGAGGTCAATCTCAGACTTTTTAATGGGACGGGAAGCATTTGCTATATCTGTGTCCCCAATACAAAACTTTTTTAGTCCGTTTCCAGAACCAGATATTCCTACAATTACTTGATTTTCCGGATTATCATTCATAAATTTTTGAGCCATTGTGTCAGATAGGGGAAAAATTGTACTTGAGCCATCAACTAGAACATATTCTCTTTCCTCAGTATCTTCTTCCTTTACTTGTGGAGATATTTCGGTAGTGGAAGTTATTGTTTCATTATTGCCGCAAGCACTTACAATCAGAAGTAGAGCTATTGCAAAAAAACGGAGAGATTGGTTTTTCAATTGTATTACTAAATTCATAAATTTTAGAGTAAGATTTTACTGATAACCTTGATAATTTTACCACTTACCAATATTCAATCTTGAGATAAACTCTCTATTCAGCTAATATTTTTAGTTTGATTTTGTGGGAAAATTATTATCTTTTTCTTTATGGGTTTAATACCCCACCCTCTACAGGGTGTCTACAATTGGTTGGGGATAGTCAATGACCTGCCACTTCATGTCTACAAACCCCATCCACTTTTTTCTTCTTCCTTCTTCAAAATAATTATCCAATTACTAAGGCTG
>NZ_JAAHGK010001066.1:0-2728 GCF_010672505.1 Okeania sp. SIO2B9
TATTTTCATCCCAGTTGTCGAGTAAAGCAAATTTACTCGACAACTGGGATGAAAATGATTTTTTGGATCGAGAAAAGAGTGATATTATGTCATACATAATTCAAGGATATAACTTACTCGAAAAAGGACAAACCTTACACTGTCTCAATATTATAGACAAATATTTAAAAATGCGTAACGCATCATTAAAACAATCCAAAGAAAACTTGGCTTATTCAAAGTTTAACACCATGAAAACACCTCAAAAGCTAGACCTCAGCAGTCGCAGCAGTCGTATTAATAAACTTGCTACAGTCAATCAATCATCGACATATTTGGAAATTGGTGTATCCAAAGGTAGTACTTTTAATGCAATTGATGTCGATCACAAAGTGGCTGTAGATCCAAAGTTTAGATTTAATACAGAGGAGTATGCTACTGAGAATATAACTTTTCTAGAAGTTACTAGCGATGAATTTTTCAGAAATCATGCCAAAAGTTTTGAGCGATTCGATTTAATTTACTTAGACGGTCTTCATACCTTTGAACAAACTTTTCGGGACTTTTGTGCATCCCTTTCTTGTGCCCATACTAAGACGATCTGGTTAATTGATGATACTTGTCCTGGAAGTTATGCTCAAGCACAATCATCCCTACAGCGCTGCCGACAGCTCCAGAAAATTTCTGGAGAGAAAAATAAAAGTTGGATGGGTGATGTGTTTAAGGTTGTTGCTGCCATCCATGATTTTTTTCCGCAATACAGTTTTGCTACTTTTCCACATCATGGTCAAACAGTAGTATGGAACAAATGGAGGGTAGATTTTGAGCCTAAATGGAATTCTTTGGAAACTATTAGTCGGCTAGAGTATTCTGATTTTGTAGAATTGCAGGGAAGTTTGTTTAAAAGAGAAGCATACGAGAATATCTTTGAAATAATTAGGCATAACTTTGCTCAATCATAAAAATTGAAAAAATCTCAAACCTGAATTTAAGATCAAAAGGATAAAACCAAGGATGGAAAACAGCAAGAATGAACAACAAAAAAAAGTAGCATCTTATTGGTTTGATATTGTTAAAAAAAACCAAAAAAGCCAACACTTGCGGTTGAGATGGTGGCAAAGTCCATATATAGTTAGGTACATAAACAAAAAAATTACAGGTCTCACACTGGATGGGTTGTCTCAAGGTATTACCCAGAGACCTAAAGAAATGGCAGGCGATCGCTATCCTTTTTCTTGTGGCATATCTGTAGGGTGTGGAAACGGGCAAAAAGAAATTACTTTAGTTTGTCAAGGTTTAGTTTCTTCATTTCAACTTTACGAGGTTTCTAAAGTTAGAATTGAGCAAGGTAGGAGACTAGCAGCTAGGTTTGGTGTAGAAAACAAAGTAACTTTTATTCAAGGTGATGCTTTAGAAATTATTAGAGAAAAAGAATGTTTTGATTTTGTTCACTGGAACAACTCTCTTCACCATATGTTAGACGTAGAAGTAGCGATTAAATGGAGTTATGAAGTTCTCCAAAAAGGGGGGATGTTTTATATGGATGATTATGTGGGTCCTAATAGAATGCAGTTGTCTGATAAAATGTTAGAAGTTGCTTCTCAAGTTAGAAGTATTTTACCAGAAAAATATTTAGCTAATCCCAGAAACCCCAGTCAGTTACTGCCAAAAACTCTGACTAGAAATAGTATCGAACGTATGATTCAAATCGATCCTTCAGAGGCAGCAGATTCAGAGAGAATTATTGATAGTATAAAAAAGTATTTTCCTCAAGCTGAAATAACTATTACTGGTGGGGTAGTTTACCATTTAGCTTTGTCTGATATTCTCCATAATTTTGATGAATCAAAAGATAAATATTTGTTAGACTTTTTAATGCTTATAGATGATTTGTGTTCGGAATTAGGTGAAACTCATTATGCAACTGCAATTGCTATTAAATAGAAAAATCTCTAATTTAAATTAACTTAATGACCAGACCTAACATAACTCACATAAGACTTATCGAGTAATTTTTGATAAGACAAAACACTAGACTCTGAACGATCTTCTCCCCGCGTACCT
This sequence comes from Okeania sp. SIO2B9, assembly GCF_010672505.1. Taxonomy (NCBI): domain Bacteria; kingdom Bacillati; phylum Cyanobacteriota; class Cyanophyceae; order Oscillatoriales; family Microcoleaceae; genus Okeania; species Okeania sp. SIO2B9. The sequence goes on from NZ_JAAHGK010001066.1 coordinate 2,044, forward strand.
TCCACAATCCAAACGTTAGGATACCCATTATCAACTCGATAATTTCCATGACGTTCGATACCTTTCAAAGTTGAATGTTCACTTTTACCATATTCACAAAATACGACTTTTTGCCATCCTAAATTATCAAGTAAAGATTGTAAAAAATCTTGGGAATAAAGAAACTGATGACCCCATCCATGAAAAGCACGATTCATAGAAAATGTAGAATCAATCCGTTTTTGTGGATTAGTTTCTGACAAATTAAAATGAGTAGAAAGTACCCACTCTAGAGAAGGAGTAGAAAGTCGAATTATTCCACCAGGTTTAAGACTTTTCCAAACGTTATTTAGGAAAGCGATCGCTCCTTCGAGACTTAGATGTTCAAGAAAATGTTCCCCGTAGACATATTCCAAGCTATTAAAAGGCCAAGGTTTAGTCACATCCATCACTTGGTCAATACCAGGAAAGGGGCGAATATCCACATTCCACCAATCAGCCATGATATTATGGGGTCCACAACCCACTTGAACTTTTTTAATGCCATTGGGATGATTTGGGCTATTACGAGAGGTATGATTTTTGGTTGATATATTCATAAATTTTTTCTTGATATATATTGGAAAAGCTGATAATTATAACTCTATATCTAAAAGAAAACTAGGTAATACATCTTCCCCTGACAAACTTGGGGGAGATGTATTAA
>NZ_JAAHGK010001067.1:0-2718 GCF_010672505.1 Okeania sp. SIO2B9
TGCAACTCAAATCTAGAATCTGGCAATTAAATAAAATTAAATTGCCAATTTATGTTTAGCTGTAGCAATTTCTTTCTTTACTTGTTCAAAACCTGTACCACCATAACTATTACGTGCGGATACTACTTGTTCAGGAGCGATCGCTTGATAAATATCTGCTGCAAATTTTGGATGTAATTTTTGCCATTCTTCTAGGGTTAAATCTTTCAACAATTTATCCGTAGAAATACAAGTTTTCACAACTTTACCTACTAAATTATAAGCTTCTCGAAATGGTACGCCACGAGCTGCCAAATAATCTGCCACATCTGTGGCATTAGAAAAGTCTTCTGAAACTGCTTCTGTTAAGCGATCGCTATTAAACTCTAAACCTTCAGAAAGTAAAATTGTCATTGCTTCTAGACAACTTTTAACTGTTTTTATCGTATCAAATAAACCTTCTTTATCTTCTTGTAAATCCTTATTATATGTTAGTGGCAGTCCCTTCATTATGACTAACATACCTTGTAAATGACCAAAAACTCTGCCTGTTTTTCCCCTAACTAACTCTGGCACATCAGGATTTTTCTTTTGAGGCATAATACTAGAACCAGTAGCACAACTATCAGTTAAAGTAACAAATCTAAACTCTTCAGATGACCATAAAATTATCTCCTCTGCCAAACGACTCAAATGCACCATAATTATACTAGCTGCACAGAGAAATTCAATAGCAAAATCTCGGTCACTTACCCCATCCAAACTATTAGCATAAGGCTTTTCAAACTTTAATAATTCAGCAGTATAGTGTCTATCTATAGGAAAAGTTGTACCTGCTAAAGCACCACAACCAAGAGGAGAAACATTCACTCGGCGATAAACATCCCCTAGTCGTTCCCAGTCTCTTTCAGCTTTCTGAAAATAAGCCAAAAGATGATGAGCTAAACTCAAAGGTTGTGCCCTTTGTAGATGAGTATAACCAGGAATTAAAGTTTCTATATTAGACTCAGCTAACCCCAATAAAGATGATTGAAAATTTCTTAATAAAGCCCTAATTTGCTGAATTTCTGATCGTAAATAAAGTCTCGTGTCAGTTCCTACTTGGTCATTTCTAGACCTAGCTGTATGTAATTTTTTACCTATATCTCCAGTAATTTCTGTAAGCCTTTTTTCCACAGCAAAGTGAACATCTTCCGCATCTAAATCCGGGTGAAATTTCCCTTCTCGATATTCTTGACGAATTTGTTCTAAACCCTTAACTAACTTTTCACCTTCGTCTGCGGAAATAATACCTGTTTTAGCCAACATTTTTGTATGAGCTACCGAACCAGTAATATCGTACTCAATCAATTCAATGTCAAAACTAATACTGGCATTAAATTTAGCTATAGTAGGATGCAACGCCTTTTCAAATCTTTTGCTCCAAGTTTGTTTCTCTTGCGTCATTTTACAGATTTTTTTTCTATTTAACTCTATTAGATGTGAGATTTTATCGCAATGGAAGGAAAAGACACAGACATCACAAGCTTCTTCCTTCTTCCTTCTGCTATGTAATTAAGGCAAAATGCTCTTAACCATCCAACCAATAAATAAACCAACTAATAGTGCCCATACTTGACCACATTCTATAAAATTGCTCCAAGCTTTTTGCACATCAGACCATAAGTTTACATCAACTTGTTGAGCCAAAAGTTGCCAACTATACAATATTTTTGGTCCTAACAAATCTAGAATATTAGTCTCATAAAATATCGGATTCAAACCTGATGTAGTTGTGGAAGTTATATTAATAATCATATATTTATTCTGCTGTAGAAGATTTTACTCTCATAACTACTAGAGTCATATCATCTGGATTTTGATTTCCTTCACCAACGAATTGTTTTACTTGAGCAAATAGGTAGTCTAATATTTTTTGTGGTTCCTGATAATTTTGACACGCAAACTTGAAAGCTTCACTCAATTTAATATCATCATAACGATCACCATTTTGATTAGCTGCATCTGTAAACCCATCTGTATAATAAATAATAGTATCTCCTGGATTTAGTTTAACTTGTGCTTCATGGTATTCAGGGTCTACTTCTAAACCAACTAACATTCCCAAAGTATCTAACTGTACAATAGACTTACTAGCAGCTTGCCACAACATTGGAGGATGATGGGCCGCATTGCTATAGGACAAAATGCGGGTTTCTGGATTGTACTCTGAATAAAACAAAGTCACAAATCTATGAGAACTTTCCAGGTCAGCATACATTACTTGGTTCAAATGTTGTAGGACTCGTGCTGGTGAGTGGCGGTTTAATACCTCAGCTCTTAACATTCCTCTAGTCATGGTCATAATTAAACCAGCAGGTACACCTTTGCCCATGACATCTCCAATCACAATACTCCAGCGACAGGGTTGCTGTTTTTTGTTTTTGGAATTCAACTGGTCGTAGTTGGAGGGGATAAAATCATAATAGTCTCCTCCGACTCGGTTTGCTGTTTGACAACGAGCAGCAAGGGTAATACCAGGAATTTCTGGACATTCTGGAGGCAATAGTTGCAGTTGAATTTCTGCTCCTATTTCTAGCTCTCTGTCCAAACGTTCCTTTTCTCGTAAGGATGTAGCTAATTCATCATTAGCAATAGCTACTGCGGTCTGGTCTGTTACTAAACGAATTAATTTTTGTCTAGCTGGTGTCCAGATATATTGTGGGTCGTCTATATGTATTTAGTCACGACCCACAATAA
>NZ_JAAHGK010001068.1:0-2716 GCF_010672505.1 Okeania sp. SIO2B9
GGATTAATCAGCCATAAATCATTGCTTCACTTACATCTGAATAGACTTCATAATCCTTACATAGCGCGCCTAAATCTATTTAGCCACCCATGCATTGCCTTCAACAATCCATCGCGCACGGCAATTGCTCAAAACTCTCTGAGGTTCGTTTGATCACTTCCAATAGCGACGCCATCGCCACAAACCTGCCTAACAGCATGGGCAAAGTTTTTACCAGAATAACCCTGATCTACCCTGACCACCTCGCTCTTTCGATAGTTTGTCCTTTGCCTCATTGAGTACAACTACTGCTCCTAAACGTTCTGAGGCATTTGCCTCACTCACCAGAACTCCAATTATAGCAATGAGCGCTGGTGTATTTACAAATTGCAGGAAATGTCCAATAGCTAAAATCTTATATTATAGGCAATTTATTCCCCCTTCCGGAGCTGTTGCCTGCGCACAGCGCTATAATAATCCGAATCGAATCTACCACCATAAGGCGCTTACGGCCTTTAACTTTCTTACCACCATCGCGCGCCGTAGACAGCTCCCTTTTTTCTGTTGTTTTGACTGCCATAGGAATCAGCGTTCGCAACGGTGGAGTCTTGATCCCTGTCTAGTTGTGTTCTTAATTTTTGGCGAACTTGATCGTGAAGAAGTGGCCAGAAACCACGATGCTGCCATTTGGTGGAAGTATCTGTATACAGTTGTGTAGGGTGGTAAGTCATGGGGCATCATTTCCCATTGGAATCCAGTTCTTTGTACATAAAATATACCCCATACGAATTTCTCGGAAATCCACTTGAACAGGATGACCAAACCCTTTAGGTTTAGGTAGTAGAGCCTTGAGTATCTCCCCCATACGAATCACTCAGGTCCCTTGGGTATGGTTGACGTTTAGGGTTAGCGATCACCTCCGGTTAAGGGTACGCTATCGCAGGTATTAGACTCATTGGTTACAATATGGCTCAACTATACTCAACAATCACACCTAATTTGACTGGGATTAACTTTCTTTAGATTCTCTTTATGAATCAGCTCTTATATTACTAACTACAAAAATATTTAATCAATGCCATATTGCGATCGCAATACCATATACAAAATCCGAGATAACTCCCGTCGTTTCAAAGGTTGAGCATCCAAAGGTGTACCAGAAGTACCAAATAACTGAAACACATCAAAATCTCCACTTTTACCAACAATAAACGCTAACTGCTCCCGCGTACATTGTAAATTTGGGGCAAAATATCCATTACCCACCCCCGAAACAATACCCTTTGCTGCCATAGTTTCAATGGCACGATAGGCAAAATGCTCCTTCGGTACATCGAGAAAAGTGGGAAACTCAGGATTAAGCATTTCAAAACCCATCACATTTACCACTGCCACTGAAACAACTGCTCGGTTGACTGTTCCCTCTGGTAGAAAATATAAATGATTGTAATTCTCAGTCCGTACAATACCTGCCACAGCGAGAATTTGTATCGCCTCAAAGTCTGGGTCATCATGGGCAATATCGTTATACCAAAATAGGGGAATTTGATTACGAGTTAATAAACCCTGAAATTTATAAATCAGTCGTTTATTTGTAGCAATAGTACGAACATCCACCCCCTCATTTAGAGCAAAAGCAGCTAAATGACCGCCTGCTTCACCGATCGCCCATTCAACGGCGTGCATCCGATATACAGAATTAGTCAAATGAGTCGTGCCAATACTTTTCGCCGACAGAATCAGGTTATCCGTATCGAACGGCACCATTGCTTTTAACGCAATAGTAAAAGGCAAACATTTCATCTCATCTTTACTGTTGAAAATAAGGTGGTTAGGGTTATCAGTGGGATGAATATCAAACAAAGCATAATGACCGATACCAACGCTATCGTCAAAACATCGTCCCCGTGCTTGCTCGCCATAATATTGTTGGGCAGTATCTCGGTAAACAATAGTTGTTAATGCTATCCCTCTTCTTGCTTCGCGGATATAGGGTTCCAGAGCAATACCATCATTAGTCCAAGTCAAGTCTCCCCGTGGTTTTAACTCCCCTACCTTACCTATTAATATCCAATTGTTGGTTTTTAATGTTTGCGACTGGAGGTAATAAATATAAGCTTGAGTATATTCCCGTGCTTGCTGAATATGTTTTTGACGATCGCTCCGACTCACCCCAGTCAACAGACCCACTTTATAATCATTGGACTCATAATTCAGGATGGTCACATCACCATTACTCGTAGTTGGGATATACCCATCCTTGAGACGTTTTATTCGTCGATAAGTAAAAATTGCAAACCGCTCAAAAAATGTTCGTCCTTGAAAAGTGCTGGTAAATTTATCCGTTTGCAACCAAGGTTTCACCCCATAACCTTCTGGTTTACCGATGGGAACACCTGCTCCCTCAGCAGTTTTTTCCACAGCAGCACAAAAAGTGATTGACTGTTGACATTCGGGAAAAGGTTGTTGGGGAAGAAGTGCTTCACCCGTGTCGTTTTGTGATTCTTGTCCGACTCGCGACTCAATATTTCCTAATTCTAGTAAGTCTCCCAAGTCTGTCGCCTCAATGGTAATTTGAGCATTGACGGTGAAGCGTTGATTATTCTGCACATCCTGAAATACAACACCCGTTACCTGTCGCCGTTCATTGGGAGATTCACTAAACAAAATTTCTACAGGTTCGGCAAAAGGAATGAGGGTTAATTTGCCATTGCTGAGAAAATCTTCGATCGCTTCA
>NZ_JAAHGK010001069.1:0-2709 GCF_010672505.1 Okeania sp. SIO2B9
TCTCAGCAATTCGCTTTAGAATTGCTGAGGGTAAACATACTGATGCTGATTTGGAAAACTTGCCCTATCTAATGAGTGCTAATAGCATTGACACTGTTATAAGTTTGATTAATGATATTGCAGGTAAAAATGTTGTTGATAAGATTGAGGCAGATTATATTGGTCGTATCCAAATTGCCGATGCTATTTATCAACAGTGGGATGATGAAGCTATTAAGGCTATAGTAAGAGCAATTAAGCAGTTTGACTGGCAATGTATTGCTAGCTTTACAGAGAATTATTTCAGTGAGACTGTGTTTCAATCTACTGGAATTAGTCTAATTGATAATTTGGCAAAGCCGATGATCGATTTTTCTGAACAGAATACAATGAAGCAAGGGTTAAAGGTAGCTTTTAGTCCAAATCAAAACCAGGAATATTTTATCAGTGGTGGAGACCAAATTATTAAACTTTGGGATAATCAGAAAAAAACCTGGAGAATACAACAAGAAATTTATACCTCACACCCTACAGATTTATGGTTTACCTCTGTAGCAATTAGTCCAGATGGTCAGAAATTTGCTGCTTGCAAAAGCTATCAAATAAAAGTTTGGCGTTTTGGAGAAACTAATCCAATTCACGAATTAGGCAAAACTCTTTTGAGTAATTTTTTTGACTTTGAAGGTTTTGACTCGGTTACTTTTAGTCCAGATGGAAAAGTTCTGGCAGCTAGCGATAATCAGGATATTAAATTATGGGATGTGGAAACAGGAAAGGAAATAGCTAAGTTATCAGGACACTCAGATAAAGTTACTTGTGTAGCTTTTCACCCCAAAAACAAACTATTTTTGGCAAGCTGTAGTTACGATAAAACTATCAAGGTTTGGAATATTGCAGATGGAGAGTGTCTAGGTACGCTGAAAAAGCATAAAGATGCTGTTATTACTGTTGTTTTTAGTCCTGACGGAAAATTGCTTGCTAGTGGTGGTAAGGATAACAGCATTAAATTGTGGAACCTTGGTAAGGGAGAAACAGATGAGCTAAGACAGCACTCAAAGGCTGTTACTTGTTTGATGTTTAGTCCAGATGGTAAAAATTTAATCAGTGGGGGTGAAGATGGAAAAATTTTAGATTGGAAACTTTCAGATAAAGAATCACAACTTTTTCCTGAAGAACATCGTCGGGGAGTTACATCTATTGCCATGAGTCCAGATGGAAAAACAGTAATTAGTAGTGGTAGAGACCAGACAATTAAAGTTTGGAGAAAGTAAAAAGTAGAGGTTAAATCAAATGGCTAAAAATAGTTTGAGTGAGGATGAATTTAAAAAATTAGTAGAAAGACTTTCTCACAGGAGAAATGAACTTGAAGGTAGAATTACAATTGACTCTGTTCGAGAGACTTTAGCAGAATTAGGATTATCAGATTTACTTCGTGAAAATGATATTGAGGAGGTTCGTAAACAAGTGAGTAGAGAATTTCAAAAACGGCAATGGCAAAATTATTTTACTTTTGCCGTAATACTAATAATTGTAGTAGCTCCCTTAGCTGCTTTTGGCGGTTATAAACTTAGACAATATATTGTGGCTAACCTTCCTCAATTGGTAGGGTTAAATGAAACTCCAGATTCATCAAGACTTTTGGAACTAGAGACACAAGTTGAGAAACTAACAGCTAATCAAACTGAACTGGAAAATCAACTAAAAAGTTCTCAGAATGAAAAGGATGAACTAAACGAGAGGATACAAGAACTGGAAGTTGAAAACAAAGATTTGAAAAATCGTACCAATACCCCAACTTCGACAACTGTCACAAGTCCTTCAATTGAAACAACTGACACAATTGAAACAACTTCGACTTCAGCATCATCCTTAGCGCCCTTTGAAGCTCAAGGTCTTGTCTATGAACTTAAGGGTTGCCAAAAATCTAATGTTAGTCCAAACAGTCAAACAATTAGCTGTACTCTATTAATCACAAGCAAACAAGAAAACGTTAAGTTCAATTTGCATTCAAATTATTCTGGAACTTGGAGAAGTAGGATATTTGAGGCAGGTCAAGAATATATAGCAACACGAGTTGAATTAGGAACATATAGTGGCAGAGGAGGTATTGTTAGCAATAATTTGATAACAGACGTACCGATAGAAGCTACTATTACTTTTGATAATGTGTCAATTGAAGTCAACAATATAGAAGTTTTTCAAATTAGTTCATGGTTAGAAAGTTCTTACTACAAAAACGGTATCAAGGTTGAGTTTCGTAATCTTTCTTTGTCAGAAAATTAGTAACTAACACTAGCAACCATAATAAGGAGTTAAGTTAACCACTATTCTGAAGTCAATTAGGTATTTCATAAAGGTTTGTGCATCTATCGTATTTTTCAGGTTTTAATTTCATGCTTATTAGGTTAACATATTTGACCCTAGAGGGAATATTGGCCTGGAAAAAAGGATTAGGTTTTTAGCAGAAATAATGGTAATATTGTTATTAGGATATTGTCTCAAATATCCATCAAAACTTCTACTTTATATGATTAAATCCCAGTGATTGTACATAAATAACCATGTCAGAAATTACTATTAATTTACCAGAAGAAATTTTTTCTGCCCGTCGTTTAGCTCCTGAAGAATTTGTTCAAGATATGCGTTTAGCAGCAGCTATATATTGGTATCAAAAAGGGGAAATTTCTCAAGAAAAAGCAGCTCAAGTTGCCGGGTTAAACCGTCGAGATT
>NZ_JAAHGK010000107.1:0-9910 GCF_010672505.1 Okeania sp. SIO2B9
TAGGGTTTCATTCTTTCCAACAATTTTCTAGTTTCGTTGTTTAATTCGCCGATCAACCTCATAAAAAATTACCATTTTTGTTGTTTTGATACCAGAGTATACTATTATGTATGATGTTAGATATGTTTCAACAATTAATAATTAATAATTATTAATTATTATAAAGAATAGGATTGACTAAAAGGATTTTTTTTCTTTTTTGTCCATGAATGGAGAGGCTTTATACCTGAAATTTTTTTCGGTAATTAATTTTGCGTACCTGCTTATCAGTTAATAGTTAATCGTTAATAGTTATTGCAGAATCAATACAACTAATTTTAAACACATTTTTTGTAGAAAAAAAATAATGACTACTACTTTCAAATCTCAGCCTAATTTAGCTACAAAATTAGTCAATGGAATTCTCTCAATTAAACCACTCGCTAATTTTGCTAAAACTCAAGCACGAAAGATGATTATTAAACGTGCAGAAAAAATTGGTGTTCCTTGGCGCAAACAAGCAAAAGAACTCTCCGAACGCAATTGGGATAGAGAATGGGAAATAGTAAATAATCCTAATTTGAGCTATCCAGAATATTACCTTACTTCATTTCATGCTTATGAAAAAGGTAATATGAGTTGGGAAGCTGCAACAGAAGTAGAAGCAGCATCTCTAGCAGTTCATGCGAATATTTGGCCAGAATTAGGTATCGCTGGAGATGCTAGATTTCGTCAGAGTTATTCTGATATTCTCAAAACAGAAATTCCTAGACCAAAAGATATTTTAGACTTGGGATGTAGTGTAGGATTAAATACTTTTCCTCTACAAAAAGTTTACCCAGAAGCTAAGTTGACAGGGGTAGATTTATCGCCCTATTTTTTAGCAGTTAGTTTGTATCGTTCTCAACAACAAAATTTGGATATTAATTGGGTTCATGCTGCTGCGGAAGAAACTGGTTTGCCTGATGCTTCTTTTGATTTAATTTCTATCTCTTTAGTCTGTCACGAACTACCACAAACTGCTACTAGAAAAATATTTCGCGAGGCAAGGCGGTTATTACGTCCAAATGGCAATATTGCAATTATGGATATGAACCCTAAATCAGAAGTTTATGCCACGATGAAACCTTATGTTTTTACTTTGTTGAAGAGTACGGAACCTTATCTGGATGAATATTTCACTTTAGATATTGAAAAAGAATTGATAGATGCTGGTTTTATGACTCCCAAAATAATTTGTAATACTCATCGTCATCGCACAATTATATCATGTCCAGTAGAACAATTATAATAGGGCTTCGTAGTGGGGCTTTAGCTCTTACAATACTTGTATTAGGGCTAAAGTTAAACTACAAACAAACACAAATTTTATTATAACTAAATTATTCGATAGTGTAGCTCCCTCGGAGGGGGCACATAATATTATTTCTAGGGTGAAATAATCGTTGAGATTTTAATTTTTTAATTCAGCTTTGCTGATTAACTTTAAAAACATTTACCCGACGTTGCGCTTACGCGACAACGCGGGATTCCCTAGCATCACTGATAAAGCCTTTCTGCTTCTAACGCACCTGCCTCCGTTGTACCTCGATCGACATTGTATATAGTGGGCAGTTTGGTTATTTTTAGGATATTATCGCTATAATTAGTTTTGTTGCGTCAATATTCTCAACATTACAAAGTTTAAATTTATTTAATGAAATATTGAGATTAATGACCGGAGGGATTGATTAATTTAATAAGTAGGTTAATGTTAAATTAGCAAACAATTTGAATCAAAAAAAATGATTGAGAAAGAAAAAAATCTCCCACGAAATACTTTGAATAACGTAACTGAAAAACAACAAATTAACAATAACTTAACACCTCTGGTAGCTGTGCCTGACGATCGGAGACTAACAAGAGCAGACCCTTTTGAAACTATGAGAGGGTGGAATTATGGTATTCCTGGATGGTATGTAGAACGGTATTGAATAGCGATCGCAACAGAGCAAAGTTGAACTTTCTATTTTTTCTTGTGAAACTGTTGGATCGATAAATTGTTTCCCTATTTTCCTTCTTTCCTTGTTACTTGTTCCTTATTCCTTGTTCCTTAATTAAATTGTTTCCCTATTTTTCCTGGCGTTGCTGAGTGGTAATGATTTTGAGATTAACTTTGGGCGCAAAACATCAGTTTTTCAATTTTACCTTCAGCTCATAGACATCTCCAAGAATCAAAAATCAATATCTATATCCCAAAGAAATTATCAATTCTTTACCCCTACAGCAAAGCTGCCTACTGCCTACTCCCTATGGTTGGAGTAGATGTCTAATTAGGGCTTGCTGATTAAATCTAAAAGCATTGATATATAAAGACAAGTGCCTTTTTGAGGTCGAAAAAAGTGCCTGGTTTTCAGCTCTTCATGCTCAAAAAGTTAGTATTTTAGGCAAAAGTTGGGCAGAGAAATCATTCTGACAATTCTTACTCCTACCTACTCTAAATTCCCCGTTCCTCCTGTCTCCTGTCTCCTGTCTCCTGTCTCCTGTCTCCTGTCTCCTGTCTCCTGTCTCCTGTCTCCTACCCTCACCCATAAGACTTTTTCAGCAAACCCTAATTATCATTACATTTAAGCAACGCCTTTTTCCTTCTTCCTTCTTCCCTCTTCCTTCTTTCACCATGGCGAACCAATCATCGTAAATGCTGCCCAATAATAAGGATGAGATAAATCCCTTCTACCTCCTCTAGCTAACTCCCGTGGTAGAGGTAGATGTTTATTACCATTTCGGAGTATATGACCATCTTGTAAATGCAACTCTCCCCGTAACATTGCTAACTGGGCCTGTCGTAATGCTGCTGCTTTAATTGGTCTGTTAGATAAACTCTGATAAAACTCAGTCATTAAAGCTAATGTACCAGTATCACTAACGTACCAAAGACTTGCCAAAGCAGACTTGACTCCCGCTTGCACTGCTAACCCAGCAAAACCTAACTCAGCCTCTTCATCTCCGACTGCAGTAGTACAAGCACTCAAAACTAATAATTCTACCTGTGCATTATACAAACGTAACTGGCGTAATTCATTTAAGCGTAACTTAGTATCCCAGAATTGAATATAAGAATTGTCAGCACCCCCTGGATGAAATTCTCCATGAGTAGCTAAATGAATAATTTTGAATTTTTCTTTGCTACTTTGCTGCTTTAAATTTTCGAGAGTAAATCCTTGATTCAAAAAAGATTTACCAGGCCAAAGATTATTCACGATGCTTTTAAGTTCTACAGGTACTGCTGGCAGAGGAGTTTGCTCGGTATTACCAGGAAATTCAGATGCTCCCATTGCTAAAACTTGAGAACCATTTAATCCAACATACGTTGTATCAGTTAAAGTAAAACTAGGAATTAATCCCAAACTATATTTTTCGACCAGGAATTGTTGACCATCGTGTAGAGCGGCGATGGGAATAGTTCGCAAACCGCTATCCATCGAAAAAATGATCGTATTAATATTATGATTTGCCAATTCTTCAGCAATTGGTGCAATTAACCATTGATGTAATTTTTGGGCATTTGGTAAATAATTATGAGAATTTAATTGACTGGGAGTCCTAATCTGATTTGTAAATTTTTTGGCAACCTCAATCACTTCATCTCTTGTTTGCCCACTACTTCTGACAATAGGTTTACCGTTTGGCAAAAACAATTGCAGTTCTAAATTATTGGGTTGTGCAGATACATATATAATTGCTGGTCTGATACCAATTTTTTCAACGCTACTAAGAGTATTTCGGATATTTGCTGCTGTGGCAGTTTTTTTAGTAATATTTTTTCCTAAATAACCCGCGAATTCTCTGCCTCTGTTTAACTCTATTTGCCATAGGGAATCAGTTAAACTAACTTGATTGTAATTATCGTTGCGAGAAATTTCGGAAGCAGTGGTAGTCATATTTTCTTCTACGACTATAGTTGGAGTTGGTTTCTGAGAGGACTTACCTTGGACGGGATTTTCTATAGCAACAGTTTGCTCTAAAACTGATGTAATTGAACTGGAATTAGTATCTTCTACAAGAATATTTGTCTCCACATTTTCGACAACAAGTTGAGAGTTATTCGGTTGGTCAAATTCTAATGTAGTTTGATTTTGATTTTGATTTTCCACAACTAATGGGATAATTTGTTCTTCTGAACTACTCATTGAGGATGCAATATTTTCTGTAGGGGCCGCCGTAGGTTCAGAATTATCTAAAATTGGTGAGTTTGATTCGGGGTTTTGAGATACTATCTGTATATCTTGAGCTGTGTTTGAGGGTTCCTCGTTATCTACTTCAGAGGGAATTTGAGTTTGCGACTCCTCTATATTTTTTGGCTTTTCAACTAATTCTGCTTGAGTTTCGGTAACGATCGAAGTTTGATTTCCCTCATAATTACTAGATTCTGTTGATTCTAGTTGAGTGACATTTTGAGGAGTTGATTCTTCTGAGTGAGGTTGATTTTCTTGATTTTCTGATTCCGTTGTGGTTTCACTAGAATCAGAATTTTGTGGTTGAGAGTTTTCTACTTCTTTGAGTTCAAAACTACTAGTTAGAGAGCGATCGGGTGAAATTGTTAATTTTCCATCTGTTATTGCTCCTACAGAACCATTAATTGTAGCATCTCCGACGATAAAAGGTGTATTTCCGGTGCTAATAGCAATATTTCCCCCCACTATCTCTCCTGCGGTAGAAATACTAGCAATATTCTGATTTTTGTCTAAAAAAGTACCTGTTATCCTGAGAGTATCACCTGTAGTAATTTCGACATTGCCTCCACTATTTCCCCCTTCTGCTTGTATAGATATGACCTCAATACCGTTTTCCGCATTCAGTTGAACTTCTCCTGCATTTCCTAGTGTAGCGCTAGAATTTATTCTACCTATAGTTATGCGATCGCCTGCTTGTAGATTAATATTTCCTCCTGCTGTTGTTCCTGTGGTGGTTAATTTTCCTGTTTCGATAGAACCACTACTAGTAATATCAATATTACCAATACTGTTATCTGATGTATTTGCCGTCACATCTCCAGTCTTAACATTGCCTTGAATGCTGGTAATAGTAATACCTGTGGATGTGGAAATATTGCCAGTGGAAATGTCACTACTAGCATTTATAGTAATTTGAGCATTATCTACCCCAGTTATTGTACCTGTACCTGTAATTTTTTCTGCTTGAATAGTTGTGGGATCATTGAATACAACTCCATTTGTATTGCTGTTTTCTGTAGAAGCAATAGTAATATTGCCAGAGTTTTCCGATTTTCCGATAGTAACAGACTCAAAACCATTTGCCAAAGTTGCTAAATCTCCTGTTGTCAGGTGTAGGGGCAAATTGCCGTCTGTCCCTTGTATATTTTCAAATCCTCCCAGAGTAATATTTTGATTTTCTGATGCTGGTTGTAAGATGAGTTTCCCATTGCTACTGACACTGTTTTCTCCACCTAAAAGGTTGATTTCATCTCCAGTAATAGTAATGTTGCCAGTTTCTCGACTACCGCTTGATGTTGATATTCCTCGCAAGTTGAGAGTATTTCCAGCTCTAGTATCAATATTTCCACCACTTTGCGTACCTTCAGCATTAATGCTTTCTGTATCAATATTAGTAGCAGCATTCATAGTGATATTTCCACCCCTAGAGTCTCCACTCGCATCAATTTCTCCAGTCGTAATATTTCCCTGTGCCGTAATATTAATCTCTCCACCATTGCTTTCTACTGTCATATTTGAATTGGCAGTAGATAAGTTATTAGTCATCACAAAACCTTGACTACTGGTAATATTAAGTTCTCCTCCTTCTGTATTAATATTTCCAGTATTTATCGTCGTGCCAGAAATATTAACTGCTGCTCCTTGAGTATTGATAGTATTTTCTGAATGTATTGTCAAAGACCCTAAACCATTTTCGTCACTATCTGCGACAAATGAGATTTCACCTTTTGTCTGAGCAAAACTTAATTGAGTTTCAGATAAATTGTTGACAGTAATATTATCAGACGCTTGAAAAGTAATATTTGTACTATCTGATATGCTTTCTATTGATGATTTTGATATCTGAGATCCTGCTGCCGTTTCCCCCTTTAAAGGATTATCTGCTGCCTCAATATTTGCATCTACAATATTAATATTTTCAGCCTTAAATGATAAACTGCCCAACACATCTGGAGAACCTAAATTAACAGTACCATCAAAAATTAAATTTCCTTGACTAGAAACTTCTACTAGATTTTTACTGGAGTTTTGTTCTAGCGATATAGACTGTTCTTCAATCCGACCAATAGCTTCTATTTTGCCAAAAAAGCTAGTTTCTTCATCACTCCAAATAACTATATTTCCACCCTCATCCCTAAAAGAGGTAGCAAATATTTCTGTATTTTCATCTACATAAGTACGAGTAGCACGAGGAACTGTTCCTAAACCTTGAGAATCTCCACCAATTCTAATATTGCCACTACCATAAATACCAGAAGCATTCAGTTTGGCATTAAATAATCCTACTTTTTCTCCAAAAATATTGATTCTACTTGTATTTGCCAATTCCGAATTTTCTGCCAAAGAAATATCAAGAGAACCAGATACAATCGTTGTACCTAAATCTGTAGGAATTACTTGATTAGAACCTGTCAAAACTACTTCATTGTTATCATTAACTCTAACTCCGGTAGCCATTTCCATCACTTCACTATTACCTGTTAAAAGTTCTGGTATAGATAAGGGATTTAAACTGTGTAATTCTTCTGGTAAATCATTAGAACTTTCTCTATCCTCTGTCGCTATTTCTAAATTTAATAAACGTCCTTCTTGACTAATACGGACTAAATTTTCTCCAAGAACTGTGGAGATCGTAATTTCACCACCTGGGGCAGAAATTTTACCTGTATTAATAATTGTGCCTCCCAATAAAGTGACACTTTCTCCTGCTTCAACAGTTAGCTCACCTTCATTTAAAATTACTCCAGGATTCGTCATTGGGAAAGAAAAAGCACTGGGATTTCCTGTTAAAATATCGTAATTATTTTCACCTATGCTATTGAACCAACCAGAGTCAAAACCAATACCTGAACCAGTAGTTACGACAAAAGATGCAGGGACATCCAATCTAGCATTTGCACCAAAAATTATACCCGCAGAATTCATCATCAGTAAGTTAGAATTGCCCCCTGTTACCTGAATTAGACCATTAATTACAGAAGCATCTCCACCAGTTACACGAGTTAGAATATTTTTGATATTTGGGTTAGATATAAAATTAACAATTTGGTTTTCTCCCAAATTAAATCTCTCAAAGCTATGGAAAAGATTAGTATTATCTTGTGATTGCTTCCCACCTGTAATATCAAAGCGAGTTGTGGAAGAATCTGGGGATGGTGTTACCGGAGTTACTACTGTATTAGTTGAATTTGCTTCGGGAACTATTGATGGAGTAGATGTTTGAGCTGATGCGATTTTAGCGGAAAAAATTTTCCATGAAATCATTCCTAATCTACCATTATTTTCGTTGTCATGGAATGGTAGGAGGGCAGCAGTATCCAATACCCAAAGTCCAGTTAGGGGAACAACTATGAGAATCTGGTAAATTTTATAGATGGGTGCATAGTTCATTGGTTTGTGATTTTTTATCGCTTATCATATAACTACTCTTTCGTCAATATTTTTTGTCCTTTAATTAATGAGCTACATCTATAGCAGGAAATAGGGAACAGCGGTACGACCCCGCGTCGGCGACAGAGGCAAGCGGTCGATCTTCGGAGCTTCCCGTAGGGTGGGATGGCGAGGAGACTTCGCCATATCCAATCGACCAAGAGAGGGAACAGTGGGAAAAACATTGCTTAGTCTAAGATTCATCATCAGCATAAGTCCTAACCACTCTGGCTATTGTAATAACATAAAATAAAATAAATATTGAAAATTTCTGTTTGAGCTATTTCCATTTCTACTGTAATCTAAAATTTTCATAACTTGCTTGTAACTTTTCAGAAAGATAAAAGTCAGGGTTGCTCGCGCCTGTTTTCTACACCTACAACTACCAGCAAAGGAACTAGCGACGATAATAAATGGTATAAATTAAGCTAAACTACTGAAAGTTAGGCTCTGCCTAAAAATAATTAACTTTTGGCTATTTATTTTTGACTTTTGACTTTTTGATGATGCGTCTCATTGGTTTAACTGGGGGTATTGGTACAGGAAAGACGACTGTATCAAATTATCTGAACAAAACTTACCATCTCCCAATTTGGGACGCAGATATTTATGCTCGCAAAGCCGTACAACCAGGTTCATTGATTTTAGATAGTATAATAGAAAACTATGGCACTGATATATTGTTACCTAATGGTAATCTTAATAGGCAAAAATTAGGAGAGATTGTTTTTAATAATCAAGAGGAGTTACTTTGGTTAGAGAAACAAATTCATCCTTATGTACGCGATTGCTTCGAGCAGAATATTCAGCAGTTTGTCAAAAAAAATAATGAACCTGGGTATCAGACCTCCGATCAATACCCCACAGCAGTATTAGTAATACCGTTGCTGTTTGAGGCCAAAATGACTGATTTAGTAACAGAAATTTGGGTTACATACACTTCACCTCAACAACAAATAGAAAGATTGATGAAACGGGATGGGTTAAGTCAAGAACAAACTTACACTCGAATTAATCATCAAATGCCTCTAGAAAATAAGTGTCAACAAGCAGATGTAGTTTTGGATAACTCCTCAACCTTAGAAATCTTGTTGAAGCAAGTAGACTCAGCGATCGCTCATCCCTCATCACCTAAATAATTGACCATCTGGCCGCAATTTTCCTGGAATAGGTAAAGAAACTGAATTATATCCTGAAAAGACTATATAAATTCCGTATTTAGTAGTAGAAACTCCTTGTATGAACAATAGATAACTCCTATGAGTCTCTACCTATTTATTGATATTTCCATCGTAATTTCGACTATCTTATCCCGTAATATCTGTAGCTGGCAACTAAATTACTCAACCTCAAATACCCAAAAATCTTTTGCTCAAGTTAGGGTGTACTGTGATGAACGAGGTAGTGGACGTGGCGAAGCATAGTGTATTGGTCGCAATAGGTAAACCTTTGTGTACTTTCATATCCACAGCACCAGATATATAAGTTTTCCAGCATCCTGACTTCTGCTGTATCAACTACTTTCTTATTTTCTAGTTATACCAAATCCGGTAATTGCTAGTATACTGATTATGGTTTTCAACAATTAACAATATTTTGAAAAGCGTGTAGTGCTTATTCATGGCGGGTCTGTAGACGCGGAGTAAACATTCGCTATCATCTATCATACACTTGATATAGCAGAAGGAAGAAGAAAGAAGGAAAAGTTTTGCGTTATCTGAGTTTTAAGCTTTTGATATTTCTGCACCCTTTCCTTTGATAGCTATAACTGTTAACGTAGTTCCTCCAAAGAAGGCTAACTCTTAATCTATTTAAAAGTTATTCACCAGACATCATATAATTAATGCCACAATAGTCAAGGTCTTAAAACAGTCCTTTGCTATAAAGCAAATGCTTGGTTTTTTCATTGTTCTACTTGCATCATTCTGTTTCTGTTTTCAAAATGTCATTGTCAGAGTTTTATTCAACGAACAGAAAATTTTGGGCATTTTGAAAACAGGAAGGTTTGTCACTCCCACCCTACAAAATTCATTTTTGCTAATGTTTATGCGAATGGTATTGGTAGTTCCGTTGATGGCATCCTTCGCCACAAAACTCTACCCGCACACTTGGCAAAATATTAGAGAATTAGGAAATACTGAATCTCGTCCCCTTTTGTGGCGATCGCTAGTGCAGGATGGCAGAAATAAGTGACCAGTAGGAGCAATGCCCTCTTCCTGAGATAGAATACTCAGAGGTGCGATCGCATCGGAGAGGCCAGCCCCAAAAAGTGACCACTAAAAAAAAGA
>NZ_JAAHGK010001070.1:0-2708 GCF_010672505.1 Okeania sp. SIO2B9
GCGAAAAAGCCCGTCGCCAATCTAAGCTGGTGCCTGTTCTTTGTATGCTGGTCGCTATGTTGGGGGCAGGCTGTGTTGCCGGTTTACTGAAATTTCGCTATGAGTATCCACTAGATGGTTTGGTGAGTTTAGACTATCTGCTACGGCCAAATTTTCGGCATTTCAGCGGAAAAGTATTAGCATTTTGAGACTACAACAGCCAAAAACCTTGCACTTTTTCATAAATATTTAACCCTGGAAGCCTTTACAGGTATTAATTACAATTTTATTCAGCAAACCCTATTTAAGAAAAGAGGGAGTAGGGAGTAGGGGGGAAATAATTGATAATTTATGTACTATGATTGGCTGTATTTTGGATGATTGGAGATGTCTAATATCAAATCCACTTAATTGGATATAAAACAATGTTTCATCTTCAACCAGAGCACAAATCTTTCTAAATTCTCTTCCCTCCTGACTCGGTCTTTCCCCTGCCAGGAGGGGAGGGGTTAGGGGTGGGTTGACTCCTGACTCCTCAATTCAAAGACTCTAAAAAAGTCTGAACTTGACCATCTGGTCTCAAAACCAATCGAATTTTAGCAGTCTTATCGCCCTCAATATTAGAGACAAAAACTTGGTCTTCTAAAGGCATCTTTGTATTACCATAAAACTCAACAGATGCTAGACCAATTGGAGTTACCTTTTTCACCGAACCATCACCGTTTAATAACAAACTATACTGCAAATTCCTATCTAAATCTGATGGCGGTTCCCAACTTTTTTCAAAATATTCTCTTACCTCTGCAACTTGGGGAATTCGATCGAATAATGTAGATTTCGGTTTCCTGCCAGCATTTTCACTAGGTTCAACCACAGATTCGCGATCGCGTAAAGCAACTGGTTCTACATCTTCCAAGGTCGGTAAATCAATTGCTCTAGGAACATTGACCGGAATACGACTCACATCTACATAAGGTCTTACCCCACCTCCTCTATTAAGTGCTGGTGGTAGAGGTCGGTTTGGTGCAGGTGGAATTTGTAAATTTGGGGGCGGTTGTACAGGAGGTCTTGGTTGTACTGACACCCCATAGTTAGGTATTGCTGGTGGAGGAACTGGTGGCGGTGTCGTTGGTGGTGCAACAGGAACTGGTGGCAGTATTGTTGGTTGTGCGGGAATAACTACTGTTGTAGCATTTCCCTGATTTTGAGGAGGACGAGAAAAATCATTCAGAGGTGGTGGCAAGTTATTCGGAGCGGGTGACGCTGGGTTTTGTCTAGGAAATAGAGGAGATGGTGTAGGAATTGGAGATGGTCTAGTAATAGTTGGTGTTGGTAGATTTGTTGGTGGTGTTGGTAATGGTGATAGAGTTACTGTTGGTGTTGGTGTTGGTAAATTTGTTGGTGGTGTTGGAATTGGTGAACTATTGCTTGGTGGAGAAGCAATAATATTAGGCTCATTTTGTGGTTTGCGACTAATTGCGTAGCGGTCATATAATTTAATGGCGCTAACTGTTAGACCAGCGCTGATGATAATTAGTACCGCACTCCGCAACCATTCAGGAAGAGGTGTAACTTCACTGTCAGACTTAAACTGAGGTAATGTCTGTATATCTGCTTCACATTCATCTAGAGCAATCGCCAGGTCAAATAGTTGCAACATACTCATGGTAATAAAACTTCCTGACTCTTTAGTCGCTAGAGACCCCAAAAATAGATCGTGGTTTAATAAGTCTCGTGGTTGTAGATAAATAGTTTGACCGTTTATTGGAGGTGGGGAATTAGGTATCGAAAGTTTGGCATCAGCAACTTCGGTGATCTCTTCCTGAATTTTTGTTTGTGAGTTTGACTCTGTTGCAGTGCTATTGTTTTCTTCTCCTTTATTATTTTCATTGTCTAGAGGTAATTCAGGAGATTTACTAAGAAATTCTTGTACATAAGTGGTAACAACTTTGTGGAGAGCGTCTAATTCACTGCGGCCACCCCTCAGTGTAATATGTTCTGTTTCTGATACCCTGGGATCATCAAAACTAAGGCTAAAGCGTTGTTTTCTGGAAATACCGATCCATTTTAAGACCGCTAAACCTCTAGCTGTAAATTTTAGCGTACAAGTTGGGGGAGTATAACTTCGTGAAGGCATTTGAAAACATTTGATTGAAGAAGGAAGAAGGAAGAAGGAAGAAGGCAGAAGGCAGAAGGCAGAGGGTAAAATTGCTTATGGATAGTAAACCACCGACCGCGTGCATGTCCGATCGCCCTAAATAATTTTAAGCACCACCTGTAAGGTGGTGTATTAAACCCGCCAGAGAAAAGATTAAATTATCTTAATCTACAGCTTTAACAATAATTTCCTCATATCAATTTAATTATAGTTGAGTTATATAGATAAGTAGCCAAGAGGTTAAGATATCATCATATAATTTTTTTAATTTAGTATACAGGGATAAATTTTATCTCAAAAAATCAAAAGAGAATTAAGGTATGAAACAGTTTAAATTATCTGAAATTTACCGTTTACTCAATCATTCTTAATTCTCTACCATGCTTAAAACTTTTTTAATCAATCAATTGATTTTTTTAATTTTTTGTGAAATCAGTATTTTGAATTCTGCTTAAGCGTTTTGCTTCATACTAAAAATTTAGTATGATTTCAGGATCTAAAATTTCAGACTTGACCAAAGACGACTACACCCTTGAGGAGAACTATAAAATAACAAATTCACTAATAATTT
>NZ_JAAHGK010001071.1:0-2701 GCF_010672505.1 Okeania sp. SIO2B9
ATTCGACCCGTAAACATACAGGCTCGATGAGGCAACTGGGGCAAATGAAGCGCTCAAAATCTCAAAGTGCGGACTTTGTTGACGGGGACTTAGAAACCCCGTCCGTCTACACGGCGGGGTAGTTCATGGAAACATTAGTCTGGCTATGGGCCAAGTATAAGAAGCTATGGGTTGGTACAAAAAAACCCTTGCTGCTCAACCTGATTGGGCAGAAGTCCATGCTAATATGAGTAGTCTATATGGTATGCAAAAGCAGTGGCAGCTAGCTATAGCCTCTTATCAAAAAGCTATCACCCTCAAACCAAATATTGCTGGATTTTACCGAAACTTAGCAAAAATTTGGGAGTTGCTAGGTAAGCCAGAGTTAGCAGCACAATGTTCTTATCAAGTATTAATTATAGAGCCACAGTCCGCAACAGCATCAGAATGTTTAAGTCTGGGTAAGAGTCTTTTTCAGCATCAGAAGTTGACTGAAGCGATCGCTTGTTATAGGCGAGCAATTGAGTTAAATCCTAATTTATTTAAAGCTTATCATTTATTAGGAGATGCTTTGATAATTCAGGGTAATTTGGATGAAGCAATAAGCTATTATCAAAAAGCTGTAAAACTCCAACCAAATAAATGGAGAGGTTACCAAAAACTAGGGAAAGCTTTAATAGAAAAAGGTGAATTTACTGAAGTATTCAAGGCTTTTCAACAAGCTATAGAAATCAACCATAATTCTATTTGGTCTTACCCAAAATTAGGTCTGAGTTTGATGAAATTAAAACATTGGGATGCAGCGATTAATGCTTACCGTAAGGCTATAGAATTAAATCCCAATCATCCTAATAATTACTATGTATTGGGGAAAATTTTAGAAGACAAAAATCAACAGAATGAAGCTATAGTTATTTATCTTCTGTATGTTAGGTGGGTGACAGCGGACTTTCAAGAGTTTGGTTTCTCGCCATAAATATTGTAGCCTTTTCATGTTGCGTGATTCTTAACCCACCCTAAACACTTAATTTAATATTCCTTGAACAAACACTCTTTAAAAATAACTAATAACTGATGAAGGAAAAAACTCCAACTCAATATTTCCAACAAGGCCAACAAGCTTTTGCCGCAGGCCAACTAGAAAAAGCTGTTACTCTCTATCAAAAAGCCATCGAACTTAACCCCAACTTGGCCTTGTATTACCAAAGTCTAGGGGATGTTCTAGTTCAAATAGGTAAATGGGGAGAAGCAGCTACAGTCTATCAAAAAGCGATAGAACTAAAGCCTACTTCTGCATTGTCTCATCATAATTTGGGAAAAGTCCTAGTTAATCAAGGTAATCTGGAACAAGCCATCGCTTCTTATTCCCAAGCCATTAAGATTAATCCTAATTTCTCAGAATTCTACATTAGTTTAGGAGCAGCTTTAGTCCAAAAAGGGTTACTTTATGAAGCGATCGCTCATTTCCAAAAAGCTATTTCTCTAGAACCTGACTCTAGCATTGCTCATCAAAATTTAGGAGTAGCTTTAGAAAAACAAGGTCAGATTGAGGAAGGGATAATCTGTTATCGAAAAGCAATTGAAATTGACCCTGGTTTCTGGGAAGGATACCAAAAATTAGGAACGGCTTTGACAAAATTGGGAGACTTCCATCAAGCTGCCAAAATTTACTTAAAGGCTTGCCAAATAATTCCTAATTTTGCTACAGTTTATCATTATTGTGGGGAAGCCTTGGCAAAATTGCATCGGTGGGATGAAGCTATTGCTGCATATCAGAAAGCAATTGATTTGTTGGGCGGGCAGAAAAACACTACCCCTACAGCAGTAGTCTATCACCAGTTTGGATATCTTCTAACCCAGCAAAAAAAATGGGATGAAGCTATCTCAGCTTATAGAAAAGCAATCGAACTTCAGCCTAACTCCCCAGATGTTTATCACCATTTAGGATATGCTCTGGCTCAACAGCAAAAGTGGGAAGAAGCAGTTACAGCTTACCGCAAAGTTACAGAACTTCAGCCCAATTCGCCAGATGTTTATCATTATTTAGGATACGCTCTCTCTCAACTCCAACAATGGGAAGAAGCAGTTGTAGCTTACCGCAAAGCTTCTGAACTTCAGCCCAACTCCCCAGATGTTTATCATCACTTAGGTCATGCGTTGATTCAGTTAAAGCAGAATGACTGGGCAGTAGCAGTTTTGCGCCAAGCAATAGAACTTAATCCTAACTTAGCTGAAGCTTATGGAGACTTGGGCAAAGCTTTGAGTAATATTAAACAGTGGGATGAGGCGATCGCTTCTTTGGAACGTGCCATTAAACTTAATCCCAATTTAGCTGAGGTTTATAGTTATTTAGGGGAAGCTTATGCCACACCAAAACAGTGGGATAAGGCTATTGTAAATTATCGTCGCGCTCTGGAGCTTAACCCCAAGTTACCAAAAGTTTACCATAGTTTGGCTTTAGCTTTGGTGCAGCAACAAAAATTTGATGATGCTATTGTCAGTTATCGGCAAGCTATTGAACTAGGTATTAATACAGCAGAAATTCACCATAAGTTAGGTCATACTCTCAGTAAACTAAAACGGTGGGAAGAAGCAGTAGTTAGTTATGGTAGGGCAGTAGAAATTAATCCTAATTCGGCAGCAGTTTATCATGTCCTGGGAGAAAGTCTTGTCCAACTAGAAAGGTGGGATGAGGCGGTGGTAGCTTTCGTATAAGCTACCA
>NZ_JAAHGK010001072.1:0-2701 GCF_010672505.1 Okeania sp. SIO2B9
AAATTAAATTAATGCTTGCTTTATTATTCATTAGACATCTCCAATCATCAAAAATAAAATCAATTATCGTACAGCAGTTATCAATTATTTCCCCTTAATCCCTACCCCTACTTCCTCTTTTCTGGAGATGTCTATTAAAAAGCTGATAGCTGACCGCTAATAGCTGAATGCTTACTAATAAACTAATCTCTATTCCACTTTTGAGTTTGACGATGTGGCGAAAAAAAGAAAGAAATCATTCTTTCCCAAGGGTTTCTTATAACGGCAAACTTATAACGAGAATGAAAAAAATCAGGTGACAAAACTTGATAGTAGTCAAGTAAAGACGAGTGTTTATGTATGTTAGGAAAATTTTTATTTCTTACTTCAAATCTCTCTACACCATCTTGCAAAGGGTTAAGGCACAGAATTTCGTCTTCAGAGTAATGCTTTAGAACACTCTGAATTGAATTACCTGCTGTTTTAGGAATGTGAATAAACAAAAACTTTTTTTGTATGGAAAGCATCTTTAAAACTGATGAAGTAAATATTTTTTTTGCTTGTTGCCATCCTTCGATCCATCTTCCCTATTCCCTATTCCCTACTCCCTAATAACTAAAACAAAAAACTATTAGATATATCCAATAATAAAAAGTAAAATCAATTATCGAATATAAATCATCAATTATTTTCCCCTACTCCCTACTCCCTACTCCCTACTCCCTACTCCCTCGACTCTAAAATTTCAGAAAATAAAGCTTCATAACTATTCAAAGCATTTTTAGACCCAAAATTTTCTTCTGCATATTTTCTTCCTTGCTGACCAAGTTGCTGAAGTTTTTCTGGATTTTCATATAACTCTACAATTGCTTGTGCCAAAGCTTGAGAATCTTCTGGAGTAACTACTATTCCACCACCACTTTCATTAACAACTCTGATTGCCGTACCTGTATCTGGAACAGAAGCTACTATTGGACGACCACTAGCAAGAATAACAGGAATTTTTGAAGGTAAATTAAAAGCAGTAACAGTCTTTTTCTGTATTACTAACCCAACATCAGCAGCAGATAACATTTCTGGTAATTTTTCTCGTGGTACTAAAGGGAGCAAAAGTACATTATCTGCTTGATATTTATCACAACACTCTTGTAATTGTTGACGCGCTTTTTCTTCCCCCAAAATTACGAAACAAATTTCCGATTTTTCCTTGAGACTAACAGCAGCTTTAACTACAGTTTCTAATCCTTGAGTTAGAGCAATATTCCCAGAATAAACAACGACAAATTTATCTTGAAGATTATGTTCCTCTCTAAATTGATTATTTTTATTTAGAGGTTTAATAAAATTCAGGTCTACCCAATTAGGAATACAAACAAGTCGGTCTTGAGAAACCCCTTGTTCAACTAAGTTAGTGACAAAATCTTCAGCAATAACGCTAATTTTAGCAGCTTTTAGATAAGCTAATTTTTCTACAGCTTGAGCTATACGTATTATCCAACTATCTTTTTTAACTAACCCAACTCTTACAGCAGCTTCAGAAACAATATCCTGAATATTTAAGACCACAGAAGAATTAGAAAATAATCCGTAAAAACTAACTGGTAAAGAAATTAGTATAGGAGGAGTCGTTGCAAAAATCACATCAGGTTTCCAACCATTAAAAGCTTGCCAAAGACTAGAAACAATAAAACTACCATCTAGCAATAATCGATCTAAAACCCCTGGTTTAGAACCTTTAATATGGATATAACTACGTTGGACTGTCACACCATTTAGTTCCTCAGTTAAAAAAAACTTACCTTTGTATTCATCATAAATTTTACGTTCAGGATAATTTGGCATACCAGTCACTACACGAACTTGATGACCACGTTTCACAAAACCTTCTGCCAGTTCCGTCATTAAGGGAGCAATGCCAATTGGTTCTGGGTAATAATTATAGGAATAAATAAGAATACGCATAGTTTAACTAATTAGGGTTTGCTGAAAAAGTATGCATGGCAGGGGGAGAAGTTAGGAGTCAGAAGTCAGGAGTCAGGAGTCAGGAGTCAGGAGTCAGTAGAAACGAGGAATGATAGAGGAGGCAGGAGGGAGAATTTTAAGAGTGATTTTTCTGCTCCTGCCTAGAATACTGAGTTTTTAAGCTTTTTGGACTGAAAAGCTGGCACTTTTTTCGACCTAAAAAGGCGAAAATCTTTATCTGTCAGTGCTTTTAGATTTAATCAGCAAGCCATAATTCAGTTAATATTTCGAGCATAACTAAACTAATAGATGTCTCCAGGGAGTAGGTTGTAGGGACGTTACATACAACGTCCGTAGGGAGTAGGCGGAAATAATTAATGAATAAGAGTACGATAATTAATTGGATATTTTTACTATTGGAGTTCTCTCATAGAAGGTAAAAGCCTTATAAATTGCTATTTTAGAATTAGCTATAATCAAAAGGGGTTGACCATATATGTTTCAATCAAAAAACTTAATTTTTAGTTTATTTATTTTCTCGTCTTTAGATATTTTCCAAAACTTCTTGAGGGTAAGTAGGTGTTACGCTCCTGTTGTCGATCTATGCAAAATATCTAATTTAACTAAATAGTTCAATTTTCTTAGTTTATTGATAATAAATATACTTGAAGCTAGTTAAGCTTAATAATTTAAGTTAGAATAATCAGATTTATCCAGAAAAAACTAAACACTAGAAATATATTCAGAATATGTAAGGCTA
>NZ_JAAHGK010001073.1:0-2699 GCF_010672505.1 Okeania sp. SIO2B9
CAATTGCCGTGCGCGATGGATTGTTGAAGGCAATGCATGGGTGGCTAAATAGATTTAGGCGCGCTATGTAAGGATTATGAAGTCTATTCAGATGTAAGTGAAGCAATGATTTATGGCTGATTAATCCCACTCATGGTCAAGGGACTAGCTAATTTAAGATTTACTTTATGAATCAGCTCTTAGCCAAGAAAATCACTACTTGTAGGACATTACCTGATTTTTTTCTGGAGAGCGATCGCACACTATAAACAAGCGATCGCTTTTTTCATATACCTATATCAAACAATTGTCAA
This sequence comes from Okeania sp. SIO2B9, assembly GCF_010672505.1. Taxonomy (NCBI): domain Bacteria; kingdom Bacillati; phylum Cyanobacteriota; class Cyanophyceae; order Oscillatoriales; family Microcoleaceae; genus Okeania; species Okeania sp. SIO2B9. The sequence goes on from NZ_JAAHGK010001073.1 coordinate 294, forward strand.
CCCCTAATTTACACAAATTAACTAAAAAATTAAGAATACTTAAATAAAACAAAATTTTATTGCTTTACTGACAAACTGAGTTCCTAGTTGATGGGATAACCTGAAAAAATATTGTTCAAAAAGTCCCGTTAAATGAATAAAGACATCAAAATTTGAGACAATCAAAGTAACAAATCTATAACAGTTAACAAAAAACGGAGAAAATTAGATGAAATTAGCCTACTGGATGTATGCAGGTCCCGCTCACATTGGCACATTGCGCGTTGCCAGCTCTTTCAAAAACGTTCACGCCATAATGCACGCTCCCCTCGGTGACGATTATTTCAATGTCATGCGCTCTATGTTAGAAAGAGAACGTAATTATACACCAGTCACCACCAGTGTAGTTGACCGTAATGTATTGGCGCGGGGTTCTCAAGAAAAAGTGGTAGATAATATCATCCGTAAAGACAATGAAGAAGCTCCTGATTTAATTGTTCTTACTCCTACCTGTACTTCCAGCATTTTGCAAGAAGACCTAGAAAATTTTGTCGAACGCGCTCAAATAGATGCCAAAGGTGATGTAATGCTGGCAGATGTTAACCATTACCGCGTTAACGAACTCCAAGCAGCGGATAGCACTTTGCAGCAAATCGTTAAATATTATATTGAGAAGGCGAAAAAGAAAGGGGAACTTCCAGAAGGGAAAACTGAAAAACCTTCTGTTAATATTATTGGCGTTTCTACCCTGGGTTTTCACAACCAACATGACTGCACCGAGTTAAAACGCTTAATGGCAGATTTAGGTATCGAAGTTAATGAAGTCATTCCCGAAAGTGCTTCTGTTCACAATTTAAAAAATCTACCTCGCGCTTGGTTTAATCTCACACCCTATCGCGAATTGGGGATAATGGCAGCTAAATATTTAGAGTCAGAGTTTGGAACTCCTTATATTGACATTACTCCTATGGGTGTGGTGGAAACTGCTCGTTGTATTCGTAAAATTCAGCAGGTGGTTAATGCTCAAGGTGCCAATGTTGACTATGAGGAATTTATTGATAATCAAACTTTGCACGTTTCTCAAGCAGCTTGGTTTTCTCGTTCCATTGACTGTCAAAATTTAACTGGTAAAAAAGTTGTGGTATTTGGGGATAATACTCATGCTGCTGCTCTGACAAAAATTTTGGCGCGGGAAATGGGTATTCATGTAGTTTGGGCAGGTACTTATTGTAAATATGATGCTGACTGGTTCCGGGAACAGGTGAGTGAATATTGCGATGAAGTTTTAATTAGTGAGGATAATGGAGAGATTGGGGATGCGATCGCTCGTGTGGAACCTGCCGCGATTTTTGGTACACAAATGGAGCGTCATGTTGGTAAGCGGTTGAATATTCCTTGTGGTGTAATTGCTGCACCAATTCATATTCAGAATTTTCCCATTGGTTATAAACCGTTTATGGGTTATGAGGGAACTAATCAAATTGCGGATTTGGTTTACAACTCCTTTACTTTGGGAATGGAAGACCACCTGTTAGAAATATTTGGTGGGCATGATACTAAGGAGGTTATTACTAAGAGTATTTCTGCTGATTCTGATTTGAATTGGACGAAAGAAGCAAAAGCAGAGTTGAATAAGGTGCCTGGTTTTGTTCGGGGTAAGGTGAAGCGAAATACAGAAAAGTTTGCGAGAGAACGTGGTATTGGGGAGATTTCTTTAGAAGTTATGTATGCTGCCAAAGAAGCTGTTGGTGCGTAGTTAATTGTTAATTTTAGTGGGGTGGGTTTTCCATCCCAGTCTATGTGTTTTATCATTTTCTTTGTGGGTTTAATACCCCACCGTCTACAGGGTGTTCAAAATTACTTGGGGTTAGAATCCCCATGTAATTTTCCTCCTGTCTCCTGTCTCCTGTCTCCTGTCTCCTTCTTCAAAAATTTTGTTTAGCAATAATTATGCTTTCTCTTTTTCTTCTTTAGGCTTTCCGTAAAGGTGTAGTGTCACTTTTCCCGTTACCTTTACTTGTTCATTAGTTAGCTGTTCTTCAATCTCTTCTGTTATCCAATTCACGAATTGTTTATAAGAGTTTTTCCTAAACTTCCAGCCTTTTTCACTATTTGTTTTACTATTAAAGTTTTGATTATTAGGTATTAAATTTAGAATTTGCTCTGAAAATTGGTTTTCTTTTGGATACTCTTCAATCCATTCAAAAGGAGGATAACGCATATTATCTATCAATAATTCATAAGCCGTCTTTAAATATTCAAAAGAATCTATAGATGATTCATTACTGCTATTTTCAATTTTCATCTTTTCATAAGTTTCTTTGGAGCAAAGTAGAGATTTATCTATCTTCAGTTCGTCGTATTTATTAATTGCATTGTAAAAATTCATCAAAAATTTAGCACCATCTATACCAACTAACTTAATTA
>NZ_JAAHGK010001074.1:0-2695 GCF_010672505.1 Okeania sp. SIO2B9
TATTTTATTGATTAGCTTATTCTCAAACAACTTTTGTTCAGCTTAGATTTATATGATAATTCTATATTCACAGGTATTTTCAGTTTAATAAAGTAAATAACTTATTCCTTAGTATCTGATTGATTTAATCTTTTTTGCCATTCAGCATCAATTTTATCTGCTTGTTCAGTTTCCTGTTCTAGGATACTATTTTCAGTTGTATATGCTAAACTTTCGCGACCAATAATAGTTTCACTAGCAAATTTTTTAGCATATTCAATTTTCTGTTTTAACTGATGATCGCTATGATTCAAAGTAATAACTCTTTTTTGTCTTTGTTGATTCCGTACCTCTACTTTACTATTCTGCCATTGTACCCAAAAATAACGAATTAAAGGTAAAACTAAAAAACCAACACCATAAACCAGTAGAAGAGGATAAATAACTTCAACAAAAGAAATAAATCCTCCTAACTGAGCTGCTACTGTACCATCTTCTAGCAAAGAACCTAAAACTAAAGCACCAACAAAATTTATAGCACCCAACCCAGTTGCTAACATTATTTGACCAGAAGTTGCCTCACTAAACCGCCAAAGTTTTTCCTTTAAAAATGCAGAAACAGGCTGAGAATTCCACCCTTTTGCCGTTGCTTGTAACTCAGGAAAATGATAAACAATTTGACCTTCAGGACTAACCTCTGGACGACCATTAAAACGAATTAATACTGGTAAAATATACTCTTCATATTCCAAAGCATAACCTTTACCCAAATCATCTAAATAAGGAGCAATTTGTTCAGCAACTACCGCCCCTTGATTATTCTTAATCACAGTAGCGATCGCCCACCAACGTCGATCATCTAAATTGTAATTTGGGTTGCCATCTCCAAACAAAAAAGAAAACACCGCTTCAAAAAAATTCATCCCATTTTTTTCACCTTGGGAATGATATTCTTGTCTTTGACGTTGATATCTGTAGGGGCGATCGTAATAACCCCAATCAAACAACAAAAACCAATTAGGATTAAACCAAAACCCAGGGAAAAACATCATTCCGCCACCGGAATTATTACTCCTACCACCTGAATCATTTCTATCACCACTAGAGTTAAGAGAAATCACAATAATCGCAATAGCCACCAGTATAATTACAAGAGAAAGTATCAACAAAATACCAAAAGAAATTCGGATTAAATAAAACAATACTCGCCAAACTTTCTCCCACCATTCTCGCCATCTTAACCGCCAGAATTTATTCCTTAAAATACCCCTAAAATTCTTAGGAAATAAATAAGCAATTTCCCCTGTTTCTGATACTTGTAAATGACCACCAGCATCTGTAGCTAAAGCTAATAATCCTTGTTCTGCCACTTTCACATCTAATCCAGCTTTAGCCGCCACATCTCCCACTGTAACACGGTAGTCCAAATTCTCCACGGCTGTTATTATCGCAGGATTTGGAGTCATAACATTACCTCTGACCTAATTTACTTATCTACTTTAAATTATAGACAAAAAATAATCTATCTAGGAGTAAGCATTTAGCTCTCAGTTATTAGTAGTCAGCTATCAAAACGCTATACTAATTAGAAAAGTTAGTCCAGACAAATTTTCCTCAAAAAATGTAGAAGTTGCCAGGTAGATAAAATCTGGTTTGATGCGGTTTTATCCATACTTTTAATTATTTATTAGTCACTCAATCTTGATTCCGACTTCATTTAGTCATCAGCTAATTGGTGATAAATGAGGGCTTAAACCTAAATACAAAAAGTGAAAATAGTCAACAAATTCCCGCTATATTATCTGGTTTATATTATGTATTCTGTAATTGTAATTTTGCCACAACACAAATAGAGATCAATAATGCGGTCTCTTATAGCAATTATCAAACTTAAATATTTTGAACTATATTTGAAAATTTTTACAAATACTTTAGGATTGTTATAGTGACTTTAAATAGGTTATGAAAAAGACGTTATTCTGAAAAGGAACATCTAACAACTGGGTGCATCTCATATTTGCAAAAATACTTTTTTCCTATATATTCCCTATTCCCTGTTGCCTGTTGCCTAAAAGTGATAAGTTTTTGGCTTTATTAAAAATTGAGATGCACCCTAACAACTTAACCCTACTTTCCTTGATATACCTTTACTATTTAGGATGTTTATATAATATCGGCAAATTATGTGTAAAAAAATCTCATCTAAGTTTCAACTCTCCAATAAAAACACTATATGATGAGTGAGATTTATTTTACTTACTCGATCCAAGTTTATGTATAACTCATCTTGCTAAATAAAGACTAATTTATATCTCTTGCCATTCTATTTTAATTGTAATTTTTTAGGGAAAAAGTTACTGAGTTAGTATAGCAATCCTAAATGATTTGTGAGAATTTTTATAATAGTTAAGATTGACGAAAAACCTCGATAAATCTGACTCCTGACTCCTGACTCCTGACTCCTAACTCCTAACTCCTGATTACTACAGAAATATTACATAGGACTGCTATAGTTAAGTCATAAATTCAAAATTTATAGTAGCATTTTGAGATAGTCATCAGTATAGAGAAATAATTGAAAAAGATAATTCCACTTAGTTAGTGTGAAATTTCCGACAATAAACCCAATGTCAATTGTTTATCAAATTAAAATCAATCGTGATTGAGAAGGCAAGAAAATCTAAATAATTCTTCACTCATAAACAATTACTAGAGA
>NZ_JAAHGK010001075.1:0-2693 GCF_010672505.1 Okeania sp. SIO2B9
ATTCGACCCGTAAACATACAGGCTCGATGAGGCAACTGGGGCAAATGAAGCGCTCAAAATCTCAAAGTGCGGACTTTGTTGACGGGGACTTAGAAACCCCGTCCGTCTACACGGCGGGGTAGTTCATCTTGTTCTCAGAATAATTTTGATTATGTGCAAAAGTTGGGAGCAAAGCATTTAATTGACTATAAAAATGAGGATGTAGTTGTTAGGGTGAAAGAAATTACTAAAGGACGTGGTGTTGATGCAATTTTAGATACGGTTAGTTCAGAAACTGCAACAAAAGGTTTTGAAATGTTGGCATTTAATGGTGGAATTGCTTGTATTGCCGGGTTGCCTGATTTTAGTAAGTTTAAACTTTTTAGTATTGCTGCTTCTATCCATGAAGTTGCTTTGGGAGGTGCTTATTTATCTGGGGATAAAAAAGCAATTAAAGATTTAGGAAAAATGGCAAGAGAAATGGGGGAATTAGTCAGACAAAAAAAAGTTGATTCAATGTTGACAGAAGTAATTAGTTTAGAGGAAATACCAGAAGCATTAAATCGTTTAAAAGGTCGTCATGTCCGAGGTAAAATAGTTGCTAAAGTTGAGGGATAAAGTGTATTGGAGAAAAGACAATGTCTTTGTAATATCATATCCGGATAATAGCGCCATAGAACTCCGTTCCCTTTACACGTTAAGGCAGTTGTGCGCCACCAAACAAAAAACTTTCTCCTTTTCCTCCTCCTGCTCTTTCTTCTTCTTTCTTCCCTCCTGACTCCTGACTCCTGACTCCTTAGAGATTACATTCTTGAACCTTAGAATATAATATCCGACGCAAACGTTTAGTAATCATAAATTCTGGGATATTCACAGTAGCATCTAGCTCTCTTAAAGCTATTGGCAAATGACCTTTAGGAGCATTTTCTGAAAAATTTAACTGCTCATATTTTTTCCATTTTCTGGATTTTCTCCAACCTAATTGATCGCCGAATAGTTGGTAACTTTGTGGGTCGTATGCTTCCAAATTATTGCCAGTTTCTAAGTAAATTGATACTTGAATACTAAGACCAAATTTATCTTCAGAATACTTCCGCCAGAGTCGGTCTATATTACTGATTTCTTCACAAGAAATTTTTTCTTTTATTGCTCTTGTATTGATACCTCCTCCTCTCTTTCTTTGAGTTAAAGTTAAAATCAGATCGTATGTTTCTTCGTCTGCTTCTTGCCATTTATTATCTGCTAATAAATTTTCTAACTTAGAATAAGGAGAATTCTCTGGCTCTGGTGAAGTAATAATTTGAGATTGAGAAATATCTGATTTATTGTGGGTTAATATTTCTAGATTATTAGAATTTGCTAATGATGGAAATGCTGCCAAAATAATCAATAAAAAAACAATTAAATTTTTGAATTTATACTTAATCATAAATTAACCTCCAAATTATTTATCATCATGTTCTAGAATTTATTAAAAATACAACAATTTTCTAGTGGATGAGGTACATCTTGGAAGTAGGGAGTAGAGAGTAGGGAAGAGGAAAGAGAAGATAGAGATTAATATTGAACTGTACCTCACCATCTTAAAAAGTGCTGTAAAATTGTTGTCAGTTTACCTCATAAACCTAAAATACGCTGTATAAGTAATCCTATTTAATTAAAATTTTATAGAAAATATATTGGAATTAGCAACCAACTGCTAAATATTTAGGCTAAAATCCACCTCTATCTCGGAGAAGGACTAAGTTACGATAAACATTATCATACATTTTTAAATTTGACTAACTTCTTGAAGTCAAATAATCGTAACGATTCAGCTATTAATAGTAAAGTTTAAGGCGTTTCAGCAACATCAAGTTGAACTTGGCCTCAATTTATCAATCGCTTTTACCTCCTGCAAAGCAATAGCTGATAGCTTACAAATAATCTTTCCACAAATGAAAATTAGTTGTCCTACCAAGTAAAAATACACCCTCTCCTTCTATTCTTGATTGCCTCAATAAATTACACGCATTTGCGATAACATAATCTAGACAATCTCGATCTGCCAACAATATATCTTGTTCCGTTTCATATAATGAAACACCTTCATTTCGCAAACATCTTCTTGCATAAAATACAGTCATATCTCTTCCTAATATTTGTTTAATCCATGCCCTTGCTCCAATGGCAAATCCTTGATTCGGATTACACATAAATACTAACCCACAAATACTGCTAATAATAGGTCTGATCAGTTCTCCCTTTTCATTAAAAGCTTGGTCTAATGGTAAATTTTTAAGTTTTAAATCTTGAGGAGTATAAATTTTTTCCTTAATCTTTTTCAGCTCTTCATTTGATAATTTAATTAAAGGCATTGTTGCAACTTTTTGATTTTTTAAATATTCGATCCACTCAGAATCTAAATTACATTCTTTAGCACCATAAATTAGAGTATTTAAATATCTTTTAGAAGGCGGTATACCCTCTTTAATTGTCAGACCTGGGAATTGAATTTTTTCTCTATAAGCTATATATGTTAGAGCATTAATAGTAGTATTTGAACCATAAGGCAAAACTTGTACAATTTCTTCTTGATATACTTGACCTTACCTTCTAATCCATCAATTACTGCTTTACATTCTGGTGACATTTCATACAAACAACCATGTACAATAGAATTTTTTTGATAAACTAAATTAGCGTAACTTGGATCGACATTATTCGTCGGCACA
>NZ_JAAHGK010001076.1:0-2692 GCF_010672505.1 Okeania sp. SIO2B9
GAATATTTTGTCTGCATTCATGGAAATCCAATATCCACCAGAAGCAGCTATATTACCCATAGATACAATTATAGGTTTTTGCTCCCTTGTCAGTTTGACTTCTCGACCAATAACTTCCGATGCTGAACATATCGATAATTATTACCAATAATTGAAGTATTAGGACCAATCATTGAATAGTCGCCAATTTCTAATCCTTTGTGATGAGATGAAATAAAACATCCAGTTGCAATTGAAACATTTTCACCAATTTTCAAAACACCATCAGCAGCTTTTATTTTTGTAAAAGAACCTATTTCAGTATCTTTTCCAATTGTCAATAAATCACTCAATTCGACTTCTGCTTTGGGGCTAACTTTTGCTCCATATTTCAACAGATAATAAATAGTGACTATGGGAGCAGGAATTAAAAAACGCCGGATTACCTTGCCTATTTTCATATTAAATTATCTATCCTAATTTTCATCAACTAATCCTTACTTAACTGTAAAATTATATTTTTTTATTTGATATTATTTGATTATCCGAAAGGTAAATCACCTAAGTTTAAAACCACTTTTTGTCCGGTGATAGAATTTGCCCAGCTAGAGGCTAAAAACAAAATGCTTTGAGCAACTTCAATAGGTTGTAAATTTCTGCCAAAATCTCTGGAAGCTGCTATCCTTTTTGTAAAATCTGAAGGAACACATGATACAAGGTCTGTCTCTGTCATGTTGGGCACAACAAAGTTGACTTGTATATTTAATTTAGCTAGTTCTTTTGCTAAACTTTTTGTGTAACCGACTACAGCACTTTTTGCAGTTATATATTGACTTTGCCCAGTGACTGGATTGTCTACAAAAATTGTTGAGATATTAATTATTTTACCAAACTTTTGTTGTTTGAAAATCGGCAATATGGTTTGACAACAATTGTGCATTCCTTTTAAGGATACTTCTAATTCACTTAAATAATCTTGCCACTCTAGTTTTACAACATTTTTGGGTATAGCTTCTTTGACTGCATTATTAACCAATACATTGACAGTGCAAAATTTTTCTACTACCTGAGCAATGAACTTCTTAACTTCTAACTTATCTCTAATATCACATTGCAATGAAATAGCGGTTCCCCCATTTTTTTCAATATCCTCAACAATTAACTCTGCATCTTTTTTCCCTTTGTAATAATTAACGATAACTTTCGCACCCTGCATGGCAAATAATTTGGCAGTTGCTGCTCCTATTCCACGACTAGCACCAGTAATAACCACCACTTTATCTTTTAAACCTATATCTATATAATTAGATTTGATTTCTTGGCAGCTAATAATTTTTTGTGGTGGAGAATTTACTACTACATTTAATTTTCCTGTTGCTAAAACAGCATTTTCTTTTAAAAGGGTAGTAGCTACTTCCATAGATTCACTTGCCACAGAAACTTTCCCAACTTCTCCAACAAGTTTTATTGATTCAGATAAAGGAACTTGGTCTGGAAATGAAAATTGAAATTTGGCAAATGTGGCATATTTTCCCGGCAATTTCATTTCCACCAATGTCGATAATAAGAGGGTTGAAATTAAGTTATGGCTAATTGGTATATCTAAAGAATTACTGTTATTAAAAAAACCTTCGTTAATAATATAATCTATATACTTTTTAAGTAGTATAGAGTTGAGTGATACATTTAACTCTTCTTTTTTATTGGCTATTTCATTAATAGTCCAGTTATTTTCTGAGATTTCATCTGATAAGCAAGAAGTTTGATTCTGCTCTATATCTCTAATTTCTTTACTAAAAGAGTATAAAGTAAAACCACCCTTAGACTTTATTACTATCTCTTCAGTCAGATGATTGTACCAGGTAGAATTATAGGAAAATTTTCCACTTTCTGTTTCTGAATATGTGTAGTCTAGTCTAATTTCATCACCAATTAATATTGGCTTACGAAAACTGGTATCTAATTCTAAAAATTCTATTTTTTGGTCGGGAAAATTTTCTTGAATTAGACAAATAAAACTAAAGGGTAACATCCCATGAACAAGTCGTTGGCGATATTTTGTTTTTCTCGCAAACTCCTCATCCATATGCAAAGAGTTATAATCGCCAGTGATGGAGGCAAAATTTGCCACCATTTTTTCAGATATTTTGAATACCTTTTCCATGGTCTTTTCTTTCCTGAGCAAAAGTATTTCTAAGTTAGCTCTTGCTGATTAATTCTAAAAGTATTGACTGATATTGGTTTTAGCGTTTTAGATTCAAAAAAAGTACCAGCTTTTCGGTGGCAAGAGCTGCATAAAGCTAGTATTTTGGTATGATTATGGCAGAAAAATTGAGAGACAATTCTTAACTCCTACCTCCTCGCTCATTCCCATTTCTCCTGTCTCCTACAAAGAGCAAAAAGACTTTATTCAGGAAACCCTAATTAATTAGTATGGTTACTAATAACTTTTTTAATTTCCGAGAAATTTATCATAGAATCAATTTGATCCATTGTTAGAGTAATCTCGAATTCTTCTTCTAAAGCAGTAATCATTTTCAGATTATTTAAGGAATCCCAAGTATCAGCATTGTCTGGTCCGAATTCATCGGTTATTTCTTCATCATCAATTTCCAAAATATCTGTCATAATTTCTTTGATTTTTTCTTCTAGAGCTTCCATTAATTTCTCCTTTTTTTTTAATAAGATATTGCTTTTAAGGGCAGGTTTAAAT
>NZ_JAAHGK010001077.1:0-2690 GCF_010672505.1 Okeania sp. SIO2B9
AATGACTTGGGGAAGTTCTGGAAAAGACGTACCAAAACATTTACAACCACGACAAAGGAACTCTACAGAAATATCTGAAAAAATCTACCACCAAAATAATAGAAGACTCCATCCAGATAAACCATGCCATACAATTCCAGCATCATTTTATGCTAATTTTGTTCACCCTTATCAACATAGAAATTTCACAGCTAGAGAAGGTGCAAGAATACAATCATTTCCAGATAGTTTTAAATTTATGGGTAAACCAACAGTTGTTAGCCATAAATTACTATCTAGAGAAGGTCGTTTAGCAGAAAAACATTTATGTCAATATAATCAAATTGGAAACGCCGTTCCTCCTTTGTTAGCTAAAGCTATTGCTGATAATATATTAAAACAGTTGTAAAATAGAGCTAAATAAAATGTATGTTCATGGTCATTTCAGTTATCAGTTATCAGTTATCAGTTATCAGTTATCAGTGAAGAGTACCTCCTAACTCAGTAAGAGGAGTGAGTAGAATTTTTGAATCAATACAAAGATTTTCTAGAACAACAACACTATGCTGAAAAATTTGATTCTCGTTCAAATCTCCATTCATCTGTGTTAGAAGAATTTATGTATTATCTCTTCAAAGATTTAGTTCAAGAATTTTCATCACAAGCTTTAATTGGTAAGTCTCGTACTTTCAAAGATATATTTTTTCGGTCTGAAAATTATCAATATATGCTCAATTATCCTTATGCTTTAATTGAATTGAAAGATAATGATTTTGCCATAGGAGTGAGAATTCATGCCCAAATGAATTGTCAGGGTTCCCAAGAATTAGAAAGTCATATTTGGGATGTAACTGCTGTAGTTATAGAATGCAAAACTTATTTAGATAAAACCATGCTTCAAGATGCAGCAACAGCAGCAGAACAACTTAAGTATAGAAATCCTAATGCCATTTATATTTTAGTGGCAGAATGGCTAAAATTAACAGATGCAGTAAATTTACGAAAATTCAAAATAGACCAAATATATGTATTAAGAAAACAAAAGAATACAGATAGAGAATTCCGATATCAGAAAGGGTATGTTAAAAATCCTATATATGTAGATGTGGTAGAGCATTTATTTGTTTATGTTAGAGATTATTTAACATCTGATTGGGAGGGCGGTATTAATTTTGGTTTGAAGCGTGGTTATTTAATTTAACTAGCTAATCATTTTCATTGAAATTATTTCAACTGTGCCAATTTATAAAAATCACTACAACTGTCTACCCTCTTCTATGACAACTAAATAACTGTCACCTACATACTAAGTTCTACCTTAATAGTCAGCTTAGGATTGATATTAAGAAAGGCAAGAAAACAAGAGTGACACCTTTTCATCTGGTCAGTTTCTATTAATAATCTGTCAGATATCTGGTAAAACTTTCTCCCATCTGCCTAAATCATTAAACCAAAAATAACTTAACTGAAAAACCATGAACTTAGTAACAACAATTAATTCCTCTAATCAGACCCAATTTGACCTAGCTGGTTATTGTCATTCCACTCCTAACTATCTACAAACTAGAGCCAGAATTAATTATTTACTCGAACGCTATCTTTCCCAAAACATTCTTACAGAAAGACTATTAGACTTACCCCAACAATTTGAAAATCCTCAACAAAGACCTTGGCAAAAAATTAATTGGCAAGCAATTAACAATAGTCAAATTATTGGCATAGAACCAAAATTATTTTTACAAGTAATTACCTCCGCTGTAGAAATAGAAGCACCTATTCGTTCCTATTCCCAAGAAAGTTGGGGTTATTTACAAACAGCTCATCCTCAACTAGCTAGATTTATGGGAGGTGTAACTGATAAAAATGGGAAAATAATTGAAATTGGTATTTGGGAAAAAGAAGAACGACAACACGCCCCTGCTTTTAGCAAGATTTATCAACAACTTACAGGGAAAAAATTACAGCAAAAACCTAATACCGTTCATGGTTATCAACCTACTGGAAATGTAGGGGCAGAAATCTATAATCATGGAGTAAGTAGAATTAGTTCCGAATGGAGTGCCGTATCTATTTATATATGGTTAATGTCTCATTCTACTGGAGCATTACAAATGGCGATCGCTCAACCTTTACAAGATGAAGTTAATCATTTGGCTAAGTTTTGGGGAATTACTAGATGGGGTTTTGGTGATTCGGTTTTGCGGCGAGTTATTGGCAGTATCTCTCGTGTAATTAGACTCTTAAATCATCATCAAAAAGAGCGAACTTCTGGTCAAGATATTATCAAGTTTTCTCATCTCAAATATGGTCTTGAGATTGGTTATAGTTTGATGAAAGTAATGACACAAATGTGTCGTTGGAATTATCATTTAAAAGCTGATGCTTTGAGTCAAGTTTTTGGTAATTATCTCAGTCATGCTTCCGAAACTAAAAAATAAAATGAGGCGTTGCTGAATTAGAGTATGATATTCATTTTAATTACTTAGTAAGGATTCAGGAGGTAGTCTGACTGTAGGGAATAGTCAAAAAAGTTCCTACTAATACCACTATCATCACCATCCACCGAAAGCTAGTAGGGGGAATACCTAACAATAGCCAAGAAAATAGCGAAGTGAAGATTGGGTAAGTAAAAAATAGAGTTAATGCCACCCCAGTTTCAATTAATCCAATAGACATATAAAGCAGTGCTAAGTAAAGAAACATTAGCATCC
>NZ_JAAHGK010001078.1:0-2685 GCF_010672505.1 Okeania sp. SIO2B9
GTCAGGAGTCAGGAGTCAGGAGTCAGGAGAAAGAAAAGATTGAAATAGCATGAATTTTTAAATTTGTATTCAGTAGAACATCTGTATTAAGAGAAAGTAATTTTGCAATTACTGTATAACCGGATTCTATATAAAACCTTTATTTATCAATGCTTTAGAATCTAATGTTTTAGCAAAAATAGAATCTTCACCTACTAAATTAACAACTATAACTGCAATAATGACGGCGATAATTACTACATATATTTTTGGCAATTTCCAGAAAATATTAATAATTTGTGTAAGTATTTTTTTGAGTTTTGCTGTTGCTTTTTCAGCAGAATATTCTTGATCTGACTGTTCTTTTTTTTGCTTAGTTTTAGTTGTTATTTTTTGTCTAGTTTTTGGAGGAGACAGAGATTTTTTTTCTTGTTCAGAAGTGGGTTGTGTCGTTGTTTATTCTACTTGTTTGGGAAGTGGTGTTGGTGTTTTTATATAACCTGCTCCTTCAAACATGAATCTAGTAATCTGACCGAGTGCATATACCCAAGCTGTCTTAACTTCGGGATTCCAGTCTTCCTGGAGATACTGTTTTAAAGTTTTCAGTATAGTTTTTCCCACTAAAGGGTAATGTTGTTTGAGAGTGCCATAATTAACGTGACGAGCACCGAGGTCGCGTAATACTTTTGCTAAAGCTTCTGGGTGGCGCAGACTTTCTACTACTAAGACTATAGAATTAAGCAACTTTTTTTGTTGATTTTCCATATCGGTATTAGCAAATAGTGGTTTTGCTTCTGGATATGCTGCAAATAGGTTTTCATAGAAACTGGCAGCAAATTCTGCGCTACGGGGTTTAATTTTTTCAAAGCTCGTTTCAATAACTTCTACCTGTAATTTAGAAGATGATTTTGTTAATGGTGCTTTCTATAAATTATTTTTATTTTTGGTGGCGAGGTAGTTTCAACTTCTGTGTTTGAAGTTTCTGGAGAATACCCTGCACCCTCAAACATCAATTGCACAATTTGTTCGTAAGCAAATACCCACGCATTCTTGACTTCCGAATTCCAATCTTGCTGAAGATACTGTTCTAAAGTCTTCAACAATGCTTCCCCAACTAGAGGATAATGTTGCGGAAGAGTTCCATAATTAATATGACGGGCACCGAGAGCGCGCAATACTTGTGCTAAAACTTCTGGGTGGCGCAGACTTTCTACTACTAACACTAAGGAATTAAGCAACTTTTTTTCTTGCTGTTGTATATCAGTATTAGCAAATAGTGGTTTTGCCTCTGGGTATGCTGCAAATAGATTTTCATAGAAACTGGCGACAAATTCTGCTCCACGGGGTTTGATTTTTTCAAAGCTGGTTTCAATGAGTTCTATTGGTGAAGTAGGGGTTGACTGTGGGGGTGGAGGTTGGGTTGCTATAGCTTGAACTTCGGTTGCGGTGTTCTTGATTTCGGGGTTTTCCTGGGTCTTGGTTTCGGTTTCTGTAGTGTTCGTAGTGGGCGATCGCTCTGTCTCCGATGGATAGTTTGCACCTTGCAACATCAATTTTGCCATTCCACCATCAGCATATATCCAAGCTGCTTTTACTTCTGGAGTCCAATATTCCCCAAGATACTGCTTTAATGTTTTTAGTAGTGCTTTAACTACGAGGGGATAATGTTGTCGTAGCACGCCATAATTAATGTGGCGACTGCCTAATGCTTGCACGACTTCTTTTAGTATCTCTGGATGACGCAAATTTTCGACTACCAGTATCAGAGCATCCAGCAATTTTTTTTGTTGCTGTTGTATGTCAGTATTAGCAAACAGTGGTTTTGTCTCTGGATATTCTGCAAATAAGTTTTCGTAGAAACTGGCTGCAAATTCATTAGTATAAAGTTTAATTTTATCAAAACTTTGTTCTATAATTTCAATTTTTGATTGCATTTTTTATGTAAAATTTAGATATTAACTATTGATTATTATAGATAAAATTTTTCAGTATCAAATCATACCAAATCCAGTTATAAAAAGCTAATTTATCCAAATCATTCTAACCCTTCTGCCCTCTGTCTTCTGCTTTATCTTCACAATAAATATCTCTTTTAAACCGGATCTAGTATTACACATTAACTTGTAATGCTTCTGCCAGAAATTAAGGATAGCTTGAAAGAGAAAAATAGAAATCTCCGAAAATTACACATCTAGATCATTTTTTGTGTCTTTTTTTATAAATTTTCTTCCTGATTCCCAGATAAGCTGTTGTCTACTTTTGCAAAAAGTCTATTCTTTTTCAGAGATGTCTAATGTAGATAAAAAAAAGATAAAAAAGATTTAATTGTTACTTTTGTAACAACTATATTATTTTACAGTTAAAAACTGTAAAGTGTTGTAACAATTACGATTTTGATCGTAATAAATTTTACTCTAGTTTGACAGTTAGTCTAACCTATAAATTACTATGGTTTGACAATACGTCTAACTTATTAATTTGAGGTAATGCAACGAGGTAAAAATGATGAATAATTTGCAAAAATATAGTATCCGATGCACGCTCACTTTCGGTGACATTTATGGCCAAATTATTGTTTGGTTAATAGTAGTATTCTTAAGCATAGCTGGAGGAGTTGCCCTTTGGACTAGCAGTAGCCAAGTCTATGCTCTAGGAGCTATTGCTTTAATCGTGGTTTTGTCTCTACCCTTCCTACTTTTTGCTTTT
>NZ_JAAHGK010001079.1:0-2681 GCF_010672505.1 Okeania sp. SIO2B9
TTTCACTCTTTCTCCTATAAATTAAGAATTTTGTACTCTAGTAGTAATCTCATTAACAATTTTATGAGCTGACAAAATAGCCCCTTCCTGCCATCCGGTTAAATAACTCATATGGTCTCCGGCAAAATATACATTTCCGTCAGGTTGATTTAGAACTAAATAGGCTTTTTTCCTGCTATCTTGCTCCCACCTGATCAAAGCTCCCTCGCTGTAGGGTACTTTTCCCCAAGCTACCGTGCAGCCATTTGCTACGGATACTTCCTGATTATACCCTGGGTGAATCTTTTCCCCTTCTAAAATAGCTAAGGATAGTCGCTGTTTAGATGTCATAGCTTCCCAGCGTTTTGAAATCTCATTACTCCAGATGTAAGCACCAACAATAATACCTTGAGAATTATGAAAACCTGTTGAGGGGTACCAAATTTGAGTAATGTCTCCCTCTGTCCATGAAATACCACCGTAGATATTGTAGTCTTCTTCCCAAAATCGACGCCTACTCTGAAATCCTACTTTAATAGCGTGGCTATAGGAGGATGCTCCTACTGTAATCGCAGCTTGATGTTCTACGGAAAAATCGGCCTTAATATTTTTCAGTACAGATAAGGGTATGGTACAAATTGCGAATTTACCATCAACAGACTGATATTGATTGCTTTGGCGATCGCGATATATCACCTGTACCCCATCAGAATGCTGCCGAATTTTAGTTACTTCAGCATTATAGCGAATAAGTCTACCCACCTGCTGCTCAAAAGCTTTAGCTATGGCATCCATTCCACCCACTGGTTGCAGCATCGTAGCTGCTTGCCAATAACCTTCACCGAAATGCATTTTGTATTGCCAGAACCGAGAATCTAATAATTCAGATAATGGCAAAGGCTCATGTTTTCTACCAGTGTTTATTCCAGCACCAGGGGGAGTTTCATATCCTGCTCTACTAGAACCGACATATTCCCCCTTTGAATTTAAATCACCAAATTGTTTAACAAACTCTAACAGACGCTCTTGTTCTTCTGGGGATACATCCCGATCTAATCCATTAATACCAATAGCTTTAGTTAGTAATTCAGCAATGTAGCCTCTGCTGTCACTTATGACACGTCGGCTGTTCACAGGAGAACCACCGAAAGCTTGATCATCCTGAAAGTAGGCTGCCCGATTTTCATTAACGATCACCTCTAGTGGCACTCCAAACTCTTGACAATAACTCAAAATATTTTTGTGGTGGTAAGGTATACGAGCTGGTCCTGGGTTGAAATAGAGAGAATTGTCATTGTCAAATGGGCATTTTTCTGAGCGTTGTCCTTGCTGATGAATCTCATTAATTACATCGTTATGGCGCAAAGTCCAACAGCGACCACCTGCACGATTTCGAGCTTCTAACAAAATACATTCATATCCAGCTTTTGTCAACTCGTAGGCAGCGGTCATACCTGCAATTCCCGCTCCCAAAATGATGACTTTAATTCCAGCACCTGTTTCGCCTCCAAGTCTTGGTCGATTAGTTGTTTGAGCATGGGTTAATCTCCAACCCATGGCATGGAGAGCAATCAGAACGGCAGTCGTTCCACCAGCTCGACTTAATAAATTAAATAGTGTCCGTCGTTTCATTAATTGATTCCGCTAATCGGATTTGATGTTGTAAATTATATCAAATCAGGATAATTACTATACCCAAGTCATTGCGACTTATAACTCATCCCAGGAGGTTAACGAAGTCAGAAGTCAGAAGTCAGAAGTCAGAAGTGATTTTTGTAACGGGGCTCAAATCCCCGCTCCAAAAATATTACGCCTTAAAAGGCGGGGTTTTAGACCCATATTATTTTGATAATTCAGGTAGACCGAGTCAGGAGGGAAGAAATAAGAAGAAGTTGCTGCCTTAGCACTACTACATTTTTATTTGAGATTATCTATAACTCTCAGTATTCTAGTAATATAATCAGTTCGCCATTGCTCCCGTTCCTCATTTACTTGTGCATCTGGTTGATAATTTTCAATGTCTTCAGAGAAAATAATACTTTTAGCTACTAATAACTTTTCAATGGTGTCTAAGCGTTCCCGCAATACTGATACCTCTCCTGCTAATGCCATTATTATTGCCAGTAATTTATCGTTATCTGTATTATCCAAATAAACTGGTCGCTTACCTTTTGCTTGTTTAGGAATCATCTTTTTTTATCTTTTTATCATTTACTACCAACAATAATGAATGACTGCATTCCATTACTTTGTTCCAGCAATGTGTTAATCAGACTATCTCTCGAAAAACCTGCTTCCCTTGCTACAGCTACTAAATCTAAATCCCGCATGGCACTCCAGAAAGGTTCATTATTATTAGTTGTTTCTTCATCATAGATGAACGCAGTATATAAATCTAGATGACGAAACAAACGCGCATCTTGATGTATCATTATTCCACCTGGAGCTAATAAACGATAACTTTCACGGAAAACATTCCGAATTGCTGGCACAGGTATTTCATGTAGCAAAATATGACTTACCACCAAATCAAATGATTCATCTGGAAAGTTAGTCTTCTCAGCATTCTGTTGGTGGCGGTATCACGCTGGTCGTCGCCCCCTCCATCGTCAGAATCGGCCACGACTTCGACGCCGAGCGCCAGGAACGGGTCCGGGCCGACGAACGGGCCCGGGTGGCCGCCCACCTGCACGATTCGGTCC
>NZ_JAAHGK010000108.1:0-9890 GCF_010672505.1 Okeania sp. SIO2B9
ATTGAGAGGTTGTATACTGCTACCTATACCAAGAGCAGTATACAACCTCTCAATAATTCAATTATTCTTGGTTCCATAATTATTACCCTATTTATTTGTTTGTCTTCTTATGTACTATGGCAGATTAAAGACTATCAAATTCGGTCTCAAAGCATTGGTTGGATTATGCTTGGTTCATATACAGTTATTAGTGCCTTAGTTACATCCATTGGTAGAGTTTCATTTGGTATAGAACAAGCACTTTCCTCAAGATATACAACCTTTTCCACTTATCTCATTATCTCCATAATTCATTTAACAATTATTGTGGGAGAGGATTGGATAAAAAAAGAATACTTGTTAATTAATAGAAGCCTATTCTCAAAAATTATTTGCTGGTTTCTCGGCATAATAACTGTTCTGCAAATACATAATTTTACCTACAGTATAGAAAAGATGAAATCATGGCGACAGAATTACTTGAAATATAAAGGATGTTTATTACTCATTAATTTTACTCACGATAACTGCCAAAATTTGATTGATTATTACTACTTTGAATCTCATAGACAACGGGCGCGTTACTTAACAGAAATGGGTTTTTTACACCCTGCTTTAATTAAAACTAATCGCATTCAAGACCTTGTAGATACTAATAATGAGAGAGAAGTAGAAGGTATTTTTGAGAAGCTAGAATTCATTGGTGAGAATAATTTACTAGGGACTGGTTGGGCAATATTTACTGATACGGGTTTACCTGTAGATGCCATTGTTTTAAGTTATGATAATTCTCAAGGTGAATCTATTGTTTCTGCTGTGGCAGATATGACAATGCCAAGACCTTATCTGGTGAAAGAATTTAATAGTCAAAAATACTTTAAGTCAGGATGGCAAAAGGTATTGTCTACTCATAAATTTCCTCAAGGAAATATTAATGTTAAAGCTTGGGCATTAGATACAGATACCGCTAAATTTTATCAAATTCCTGGTACTTATGTAGTTAATAAAAATGGTGAAAATCTTACTGTTTTGTCAGGTAATTAAAGAAGGAAGAGGGAAGAAGGAAGAGGGAAGAAGGAAGAGGGAAGAAGAAAAAATTTATAGATATAAATAAGTTGTAAAGTAAGATGGTAAAAGCTCCTTTTTAGCCAAAAATTAAAATTTTTTAGGGAAGAATGTACACAAAATAACCAGTGCATTTTAATTTTCATAAAAAATAGTTGCAGCTTAGATATAGTAAGATATTTAACGTTCAGAAAATAGAGGATAAATATACAATTAATTTTGCTTAGGTACTTAGTATTTTTTTTCATAATTGCTATAAAACTATCCCTCACAGCTAGATATAGCTAGCAAATAAAAACTTAACATTAAATGACCAAAAAATCAGGTCAATAGCTTCCCCTTTTAAGGAGATAAAAAAAGAGAATTCCGTATTTTCGTAGCCTCCCATTACAGGAGGTGCTGATAACTGATAACTGATAACTGATAACTGAAATGACCTTTTGGTAAAGTCGAAATTAGTCGAGAAGTAACAGGGGAGGTTAGACAGGTAGATATTTATTTTTCTCCGGTCTCAAATCCTCCTAATTCTGGCCTAAATTTAGGAGTATTGGGTAAAATATTATTGAGTGATTCTTTAATTGAACCATTTCAGAATCAAACA
Organism: Okeania sp. SIO2B9; assembly: GCF_010672505.1. Taxonomy (NCBI): domain Bacteria; kingdom Bacillati; phylum Cyanobacteriota; class Cyanophyceae; order Oscillatoriales; family Microcoleaceae; genus Okeania; species Okeania sp. SIO2B9. The sequence goes on from NZ_JAAHGK010000108.1 coordinate 1,646, forward strand.
ACCTTGAATGAAGTTAGTAGTTGTGTGTTGAAGTTATTTTATTTCCAGAGTTAATTGCAGCGATAAGCAAAACGGAATCGAGAATATATTCCAGAATTATATTTGCCTAATTTATATTTTGGGTTGAAAAAAGCGCCGTCTACACGGTGTTTACAATTGGTTGGGTTTTGAGTCCCAATCCATTTTTTTTTCCTTCTTTCTTTCTTCTTCCTTCCTTCTTCCTTCTGCCATAGCAATCTTCCTTATTCAAAAAAATTATCGATATCTCTTACTAAATAATCGAATAAAATATCCGCAGCTAATAAATTTCCAGCACTATTCCAATGAGGTTCCCGAAGTAAGTATAAAGGACGATTTTTTTGTTCTCTTCTAAATCTATCTAACATATCTATATAAGGAATACTATTAGCCTCCAAATATTTCCTCAAAATCTCTTGCTGACAAGTCGTATTATAAGACTCTCGCTTCAAATCATCATATTCCGCAAAAATGTCATTCAACAATTCATCATTAACTTGATATTCATCGGGATAAATTGCCACCACAAACTGAATATTTCGAGACTCTAATAAGGCTTGCATTTCTGAAATACTCTGAAAAATATAGTTAATATTATCGTCTCGCTTGCCCTCAAGTAAATCTCTAATCTTACAGAATTTGAGCCTACTTTTTTCTACCCGCAGAAAAGCTTTTTCAGATAAAATTCCCGGTGACTTTTCCCGTTCAATAATTGGAGCTGATGCTAAATTTAAACTAGCAACTAGAGAACTACTAAACTGGGCAGAATCCTGTTTAGCTCTTTGTAATTCCTGGTAAACTTGATATTTCTGCTGTAAAAACATCAATAATCTAGACTTACCAATAATCGGATAACCAAAAATAATTAATTCATCTTCCTTATCTATATCTATATAGATACCATTGACAATAATTCGTTTTCTTTCTGGGTCAGCATCCCGAAAATCATTACCAACAAAAAAACCTAATACTACTAAATCCGGATTATATTGCAACCCGTATTTTTTCAACATAGCTAACTGCTCCCCAGTATGAGTTCCTGGATAGCCTACATTAATCACATCAACTTGCTGTTTGCCATAATAATTATCAAAATTTTTCTCCAACAAAGCCGTATAATTTCCTTCTTTTCCACCAGCCCAATTAAACGAATCGCTAACCACTAATAATCGAAATTTATTCTGGTCTTTTTGCAAAGGATAATCTCTATCGTTAAAACCAAATTGATTATTACCATTAATATAAGGTCGTACTCTAAATCCTAAATCTGAATCGTACTGATAGAGACCTTTAAATAGATAAGGCTCCAAAACAATCATCACAATTTCTACCAAAAATAGAGGTATAAATATCCAGGTAAATGTTAATAATAAAAATGTATTAAAATTTTTCCAGTTAATCAATTTGAGGAATTTTGATAACATAATAGAGAATAAGGAATAGAGATTGAAGAAGGAAGAAGAAAGAAGGAAGAGGGAAGAAAAAGTGGATGGGGATAGTCTTCGACAAGCCGCTCCGCGTCTACAAACCACAACCAATTGTAAACACCCTGTAGACGGTGGGGTATTAAACCCAAAATCAAAAGATAGGGAATAAAAAATATAGCACTTCGCCCTGGTATAGTTTCCAATTGAAAGAACTAATCAAGAATTTTTTATAGCAGAAGGAAGAAGGAAAAATATTGCGTTGTCTGAGTTTCAAGATGAGCGATCTGTCAAACACCTTTCCTTCGACTGCTATATAATACCAATTACCATGCATTAGTGCTATATTTGGGTAACACTTCAGTTATTAACTAATTAAACTATCCGAATAAACTTTTTGCTAATTTGAGTCAGTTTAATATTAATTATTATTTTTTTTTACTTCTCACCCACTCCCCTACTCCCATACTCCCCTACTCCCCTACTATGTAAAAATGTAGAAAAGTTTTTGAGAAATGGTATAACTCATTTGAGGGGAGGTAAGAAGATAGGGAGAGAAGTAAGGGAGTAGGGGAATAGGGAGCATTTTTCTACTTGCTTGATGCGCGTTCCGCAAGCGAGCCGTCGTCGTCGCAGGGTCGCATCCGCTTTTTCCCCTATTCTATTTCTAAATTTCCTGACTTCACCACCGACTAAGGACGGCAGCCAAAAGCACATACCGCGTGCAAAGATATCATAAGGATTCTATATAATGGCAGTTGGTGCAACCGTAATGGTATTAATTGAAATTGAGAAAAATGACTTCAGCTCCAATTGAAATAGCACCTCAGCACCTCAGCTCTCAAGGCGTATGATGGGGATTTTAATCCACCAGAACACGCACACCACGCGCTTTTTCAAATAAGCATGGGGGACGCCGAACCCGCCGATTTTAGCTGATAGCTGATAGCTGATAGCTGATAGCTTGTTAAAACAGGACTTAAGCATTTTGCCGAAAAAAACACTATATGTACCACAATGGTATGGTTTTTATCTACTATATATAGTACCTTTGCGTAATTCTTGTCAAAGAAAGAGGATGTATTTCGGTTTTTTTCCTACTGACAGTTTTTTCCGCTCCTCTACTCCCTCACTCCCCATCTCCCCGTTGTCTCGTAGCAAGATATATCTGAATAGAGTAGAATCATGAATTGTTAAATTTTGCAATCCTGACTCCTGACTTCAGCTTCGCTGACTCTTGACTTCCGGCTTAGAAAATCAAATTAAAAATCTTATGACCAAAAAATAGGGTCAATAGCCAGAAAAAAGTAAACTTCAGTATTTTCTTGCCTCATGCTTTAGGGGTTGGTACTGATAACTGATAACTGATAACTGATAACTGAAATGACACTATCTTCTATTCTTAAACTACTCGGGCGATCGCCCTTAACAACCGAACTCCTAAACAAACTCCAACAACACCAATGCCTACAACTCAACGGCGCTCCGCGTTTACCCAAAGGCTTAGTTGCATCTACCCTGGCCCAACAACAACAGCAAAATTTATTTATCGTTACTGCCACTTTAGAAGAAGCGGGACGGTGGGCGGCACAGTTAGAAGCAATAGGATGGCCGAAAGTTCACTTTTATCCCACCTCAGAAGCATCACCCTACGAACCCTCCCACTCCGAAGAAATGATTTGGGGACAAATGCAAGTATTGGCAGACTTGCTAAGTGAGAATGCGCCAGAAAATGCAACTAACAATGGTAACGATAGCAATAAAGCAAAAATGGCCGTAGTTGCAACAGAGCGATCGCTCCAACCCCACCTACCCACAATCAAACAATTTCAACCCTATTGTCTTACCCTTAACCCAGGCATTACCAGCAACTCCAAAACCTTCAGCACGACAGGGAGATCGGCCACAGATACACAGATAAATCATTCTCAGTCTGATGGTTTAGAGTGTATATCTTTAGATGAAAAACTTGCCCAGATGGGATATGAAAGAGTACCCCTAGTAGAAACCGAGGGTCAGTGGAGTCGCCGAGGGGATATTATAGATATATTTCCCGTAGCATCAGAATTACCAGTGCGCCTAGAATGGTTTGGCGACGAACTCGAAAAAATTCGGGAATTTGACCCTTCTACTCAACGCTCCCTCGACAAAATTGCCAAAATAGTAGTCACTCCCACAAACTTTAGTCAGTGGGGGTGGGGAAACTTAGAGTCAATGACCGACTCAAAATTTGTCTCCCTTTTAGACTATTTGCCAGAAAATACCCTAGTCGCCATAGACGAAGCTGACCAATGTGCTGCTCATGGCGATCGCTGGTTTGAACTGGTAGAAGAAAACTGGCAACAACTCAACGCTGACCAAACATCCCAACCATTACCAAAAATTCACCGCACTTTTGCCGACTCTCTCGCAGAAGTAGAATTATTTCCCAGACTATATTTATCCGAACTTGCCAAAGAAAGCAATAGCAGTATTACCAGCTCAGTCGAATATACCCTCAACCTCGCCAGTCGTCCCTTACCAGTCATGCCACACCAATACGCAAAACTGGCAGAAAACCTGCGCCAGGAAAGGGAACGGAAATTTTCCGTATTTCTCATTTCTGCTCAACCATCGCGGTCCGTATCCCTACTCCAGGAACACGACTGTCCCGCTCAGTTTATCCCCAACCCCCGGGACTACCCCGCCATTGATAGACTGCAAACCCAACACACCCCCGTTGCCATCAAATATAGTGGGTTAGCAGAATTAGAAGGATTTGTTTTACCCACATTCCGGTTAGTTTTGATTAGCGACCGAGAATTTTACGGACAACACACCCTCGCCACTCCCACCTATATTCGCAAACGTCGTCAAGCAGCTTCCAAACAAGTAGACCCCAATAAACTGCGTCCCGGAGATTATGTAGTTCACCGTCAACATGGTATCGGCAAGTTTGTCAAATTAGAAAGTCTGACTCTGAATAATGAAACTCGCGACTATCTGGCAATTCAATATGCTGACGGTTTGCTCAGAGTTGCCGCTGACCAACTCAGTTCTCTGTCGCGACTGAGAAGTACAGATAAGAAAAAACCGCAGCTCAATAAACTGACGGGTAAAACTTGGGAAAGCACCAAAAATAAAGTCCGCAAGTCAATCAAAAAATTAGCCGTTGACCAGCTGAAACTTTATGCTCAACGCGCCAAACAAACAGGTTATAGTTTTCCTGCTGACTCCCCATGGCAAGAAGAAATGGAAGATTCGTTTCCCTATCAACCTACTCCCGACCAGTTGAAAGCAACTCAAGATGTGAAACGGGATATGGAAAGTGAGCGAGCAATGGATCGCCTGGTTTGTGGTGATGTGGGTTTTGGTAAAACAGAAGTTGCTATTCGGGCAATTTTTAAAGCAGTCACTGCCAACAAACAAGTAGCATTTCTCGCCCCGACTACAGTTTTAACTCAGCAACATTATCATACTCTCAAAGAACGTTTTGCACCTTATCCCATAGAAATAGGTTTACTCAACCGCTTCCGTACTACTAATGAAAAGAAAGAAATTCAGCAGAGGTTGGCGACTGGGGAGTTGGATATTATTGTTGGCACCCATTCTATTTTAAGCAAAACGATTAACTTTCGGGAGTTGGGGTTGTTGGTGGTGGATGAGGAACAACGGTTTGGTGTTAACCAGAAGGAAAAAATTAAGGCGCTCAAAGCTCAGGTAGATGTGTTGACATTGACTGCAACGCCAATTCCCCGGACTTTATATATGGCGCTTTCGGGAATTAGGGAAATGAGTTTAATTGCGACTCCACCCCCATTGCGTCGTCCGATAAAAACTCATCTTGCACCCTACGATCTGGAAACTGCTCGCACTGCAATTCGCCAAGAGTTGAATAGAGGAGGGCAAGTTTTTTATGTTGTACCGCGCATTGAGGGTATTGAAGAGTTGGCGGGAAAATTACGAGAAATGATTCCCGGAGCTAGAATTAATATCGGTCACGGTCAGATGGATGCTAATGAATTGGAGTCAATAATGCTCACGTTTAGTGCTGGCGAAGCTGATATTTTGGTTTGTACCACAATTATTGAGTCTGGTTTGGATATTCCTCGGGTCAACACGATATTAATAGAGGATGCTCAAAAGTTTGGTTTGTCTCAGTTGTATCAGTTGCGGGGAAGGGTTGGTCGTGCGGGGGTGCAAGCTCATGCGTGGTTATTTTATCCTACTACTGCTTCCGGTGGGGTAGCACTGACAGATGATGCCCAAAAACGGTTGCGCGCAATTCAGGAGTTTACCCAGTTGGGTTCTGGATATCAGTTGGCAATGCGAGATTTAGAGATTCGGGGAGCGGGAGATATTTTAGGTGCAGAGCAGTCTGGTCAGGTGAATACCATTGGGTTCGATCTGTATACGGAGATGTTGCAAGAAGCAATTAGTGAGGTTAAAGGTCAGGAAATTCCCCAGGTGGATGATACGCAAATTGACTTGAGTTTGACTGCGTTCATTCCCGCAGACTATATTCTAGATTTAGATCAAAAAATGAGTGCATATCGGTTAGTTGCTGCTGCTAATAGTCGGGAAGAGTTGAGTCAAATAGAAATTGATTGGAGCGATCGCTACGGTACTATTCCGAAAGCTGCTTTACAGTTATTAAGGATGATGGAATTAAAACAAATTGCCAAAAAATTAGGCTTTTCTCGGATTAAATTAGAAGGGAAACAACACGTTGTTTTAGAAACACCAATGGAGGAACCAGCTTGGAATTTATTAAAGGAGAAATTACCAGGTCATTTAAAGTCTCGTTTTGTGTTTAGTAAGGGTAAAGTAACAGTTCGTGGTTTAGGTGTTTTAAGTGCTGATAAACAGTTAGAAAATTTAATAGAATGGTTGATTAAAATGGAAGGTGCTTTGCCAGAAACTCAATTAAATTTTCAGTATTTATAAAAAGTGTTTTGACTATGATTGGGAGGGGTGTTATTAACTTATTTTGTGACTAAAAAAATCAATAACAATTTGACAACTGTTTGCTACAAATACCTAGGCTATTTATTAGTAGTCAGGTAGGGAAGCCGCCACATTGGCAACCTACAGAATGAATAGTTTTCATACCATTTTTTAGGCTGTAATATCATGTGCCCCCTTCGGGGAGCTACGCTTACAGTAAAACAGTTATAATTAGGGCTTGCTGATTAAATCTAAAAGCATTGACATATAAAGACTAAAGAATTTTTGGAGTCGAAAAAAGTGCAAATTTTTCACCTCTTTATGCTCAAAAAGGAGCGTATTTTAGGCGCATAGTTGGGCAGAAAAATCATTCTTACAAAACTTAGCTCCTACCTCCTATAAATTCCAATTTCTCCTGTCTCCTGTCTCCTGTCTCCTACCCCTACCACTCATACTTTTTCAGTAAACCCTAATTATGCTCGTAGTTGTGCTCTAGCCCTAACATAAGTATTTATACTACATCCGGTTTAGTAATAGGATATTCAAAAAAGTTGAAGTTTTTGCTATAGATCGGATTTGGGAATAGGGTAAGTACCTCTTCATCAGCGGATTTAGTATTAAAAGGGCTAAATCCCAACTACAAACAAAAATTTTATTATAACTAATTATGCGTTAGCGTAGCTCCCCTGGAAGGCAGTAGGGTAGCTTCCCCGGAGCAGATACATAATATAATTTATCTTTTTAGTTAAAGGGACATCTCCTGTAGATTCTTTTAATTACCCTTACTATTAATATAGCGTTTCTCAAGTTGAGGTACAGTTGTTTTTCTTCTTTAACGATTTAGAACAAACTATTTTCGGTATGGTTTCTAACGGTAAACTTTGGGAATTTGGTAAATTGAAAGGAGATGTTTTTACCTGGAATATTATCAGTTATACTCTGGGAGACTTGGAGAGATTATTTGCAGTTATAAATTATGTGTTTTAGCAGTGTTTGTTAGAATTAGAGAATAATTAAAACAGAGTATTAAATCATGCCATTCAGTAATTACAAAAATATTGCAGCAGTCGCCAAAGAATATCAAATCAAATATATTTCTGCAAATTTTATCAATGAACTGGAATTTCCAGTGCCTCAAAATTTTAGAGAAGAATTAGAATTTCTACTTTCTCATGGAACCATATACGGTTCAGAATATGCTATTTGCGAAAATTTAATTTATCCTCTTTTGAAAGAAGTCTGGAAATCTTATTATGAGAAACTGACGCTTTGGAGCCACGAAACTTTAATTTATGATGAAAAACTTTCAGGACAACCAGATTATATTGTGACTAAACTCAATCCTCTAGGCAGAATGATTTTTGACAAACCCTATTTTTTAGTAGTTGAAGCCAAGCAAGATAAATTTGAAGAAGGATGGGGTCAATGTTTAGCAGAATTATTAGCAGTACAGAAAATTAACAACGATTTAGAACAAACTATTTTTGGTATTGTTTCTAATGGTAAATTTTGGGAATTTGGTAAATTAAAAGGAGATATTTTTACTAGGAATACTATTAGTTATAGTATTGGAGATTTGGAGAAATTATTTGCTGTTGTAAATTATGTATTTCAGCAAAGCTTGTTACAGTTGGATAATAATTAAAATAGTCTCTTAATCTAATATTTAGTAGTAAAATAACACTTGGAAATAACCAAAATTGGGATTAAAAATTCCTGAAAAAAAGTTATTTTTTATAATTGAAATATCAAAAACATACCGCTGTATCTCAGATGAAGCAATTCGAGATTTAGAATAAATTTGCGATTATATTCCTGTAAACAATTCTAATACCAATTTGATAAATATTTGCTACAAATAACTAGGTTATTTCTGA
>NZ_JAAHGK010001080.1:0-2679 GCF_010672505.1 Okeania sp. SIO2B9
CATTTAAACAGGAAGGACTTTTTGACAAAGTCAACCAAAGCGATATTGAGATAAGTGAATTTTCTTCAACGGTTCGAAAGCAAAAAGAGTTACGACAGTTGTTTGAGCATGTCGATGACAGTTTGTTTGCCTTATCGTTGCGGAGAGCTGAATTATCCGAATTTGTGAATGAACAGATTACTGAAGTCTACTATAAAGTGGATAAAAGTCTGGAGTCGAAGCTAACCGACCTCCAGAAGTAGAAGCTGATAAAACTGTCACCTTGGAGGAAGATAATAATGCGACCTTAGACATTCCAGCACCAACTGACCCCGATGGTGATGCGTTAACTATTACTGTTGACAGTATTCCTGACCCAGAAATTGGGCAAGTACTATTGTCAAATGATACTCCGGTAACTGCGGTAACTATTGGTCAACAGTTAACCACAGACCAACTAACATCATTAACATTTGTTCCAGTTGCTAACGCTAATGGAGCTGCTGGCACTTTCAGTTACACCGTTGATGATGGCAATGACGAAAATAGTTCCTCTACCCAAGTTATTAATATTGATGTCACCCCAGTAAATGACCTGCCCATTGCCATTGATGACGGACCAGTATTTACCAATTTGGGGAATGTGATAACAATTGATGTGTTGGGAAATGACAGCGATATTGATGGCCCAGATCCTTTGTCAATTACAACTCTTAGCAATGATGAGCCTTTGGGTATCTTAAATAACTTGGGTACTCAAGTTCAATACACAGCAGTGTTTGGCACTGGTACCGACCTCTTTCAATACACCATTACGGATGGTCTCGACGAAGCTACTGCTACTGCTACGGTAAATATTCTGGATGTTAGTAATGATCCTGACTTCTTGGTGGGTGGTGAGTTTAATGATAATTTTGATGGTAGCGGAGGCGACGATACTCTGGAAGGTTTAGCAGGTAACGACACTTTAGCAGGAGATGATGAAAACGACAGTTTAGTCGGTGGTGACGGTAACGACTCCATAGATGGAGGTGACGATGATGATATCTTTATTGGTGGTCTGGGAGCGGATACCCTCTCTGATGATAATGGCAATAACACTTTTGTTTATACCAGTGCTGATGACGGTGGTGCGAAGTTTAATGCTGCGGATGCTGCTTCTATTGGTACTGCCATTAGTGCTGGTTTGTACGACCGCATTACTGGTTTTGAGGACTTAGGTGTCGTCGGTGGGGATACTATTGCATTTTCTAGCACAGTTATTCCTGCTGTTGATAATATTGCTACCGATGTACAAACTACCAATATTTCTGGAAATGTGTTAATAGCTGGAAACCCTGGTTTATTTGCCTACGAAGTTGAAGGTAAAACTTACCTCATTTATGATGCTAATGGCGATAATACGGTTGGTGATGATTCACAAATTTTGGCAGAATTAGAAGATGTTAGTGGGGTTGTTGCCCTGGATATAAATGACGACTTTACTATTATCTAATATCCAGTTGCTATTAAGTATCAGTCACTAATAATTTTGTATCTCTTACTAGATAGGTTGTTGAGAACTCAGCAACCTATTTTTTATATAGGACTACGCAAATATAGCGCTGTGCGCAGGCAACTGGCAACAGCTCATCTGGCAACAGGGAACCCATCCCTAACCCCTCCCAGGAGGGGAATAAAAAACCGATAATATAAGGCTTTTAGCTATTGGACACCTCTTGTAATTTGTAAATATCCCAGCGCACATTGCTATAGGTTATATCATATTCGGTTGAATACTTATAAATAACTGTTGTGAGGAGTCAGGAGTCAGTCCTCAGGAGGGAAAAAAGGAGAAAAAGAGCAAATATTGGAGAAAAGTAAAGATAATTTCAGTATTTCTTTGGTACTGTCGGTACTGTCAGTCATTAAATTTTATTTATAACTGATTATCCGTTAGCATAGCTCCCCCTCCGGGGGAACATGATATTAGAACATTTATAAATGCTCAAACTCATTCAGATATTACTTTTAACTTTTGACTTTTGACTTTTGACTTGCGCGTAGCGCTATAGCTTTTCTTAAAAAAAATAATCCTTTACCCTTGACACTTTGATGAAAGAATGAGTAGGATGGAAAAGCATCAATGATCGAGATTAAGTGCATAAAGAAAATCAGGTTAGTTGCACCCTTGTTTGGATTGAATTCCTACCTACTTGTGATACGGTGGCAGGAAAAAAAATTAGAATCTTGAATTAAAAGGGAAAAAATCTCCTTGAATTTACTTATTATTTGAATATAGCAGTCGAAGGAAAGGTTAGGGCAGTTCAAAAGCTTAAAACTCAGACAAAGCAACATTTTTCCTTCTTCCCTCTTCCTTCAGCTATATCATTTAACAGCATCTAAGTGAAAACTACCAGAGTTTTCTAGTTGAAGTTGCTGAAATATTTATTGTCTATTGTCAATTCATCGGTAATTATCATTAATCGAACTCAGCAAAATTACAGAATAAATAATCATATTTTTTTCCTGTTTTTCAGGCTGAGATATGAAGAAGTGAAATGATAGTTAAAAGTCATTTTTACAAATGGATGTAATATCAATTGAATAAGCATTTAGTAATTTGTAATAACATCATGTCCGGTTGAACAGTGATAAATAAATAACTACGGAGGAGTCAGGAGTCAGGAGTCAGGAGTCAGGAGGGAAGAAAGAAGAAGA
>NZ_JAAHGK010001081.1:0-2675 GCF_010672505.1 Okeania sp. SIO2B9
TCACAGGACGATTTGGATAAGAACTATAATGCCCTGCTAAAGAATTAAGAGCAGTTCGCATAGTAGTAAATGAAGGTAAATTCGATACAGAATTATCACGTCGGTAGCGAGAGGCATAATCATTAATTGTTTGACGTGCTATTGCTTGAGCTTCCGCCTTACTTTCTGTATTCTCTGGTAACTCAATAGCTGTTTTTAAGGTATTTATTAAAGCTAATGTGTCTTCTTGATAATTTCCAGTTAAAGTTGCGGGATTATTAGAACAGCCCATCAAACCTATTACACAAACTAAAACTAAGGCTAGTACACGAGAAATAAAACGTTTCATAGAACTTTGTTTGCTATGGTGGCTAATTCGTTATTGATTATTTCATAGTATAGTCTAGCTCAATTTGAAATTTTAGTGTAGCTATATATCAAAAAAATATCTGTCTACTACAGTTTTTGATTTTTGTCAAATGTCAATTGTTTGACCACGATCAAATAATCAAAAATCCCAGAAATAACTAATTTGTCCCGATCGCACCGAAAGAATTTGAGTATCTTGTAACCACTGACCATCAAAACACCCTAAATGAGTAGTAGTAATCAAAGTTTGAAAACGGTCAGTAATTGCTTCTAACAACTGATTTTGTCGATGCAAATCTAACTCTGCCAACACATCATCCAATAGCAACAACGGCGGTTCCCTTACTACCTGCTCAATAAGTTGCAACTCCGCCAACTTTAACGCTAACACCAAAGTGCGCTGCTGTCCTTGAGAAGCATATTGTCTTGCTGGAGTATCATTAATAGTAAAAACTACATCATCTCGATGAGGACCTACTACTGTAGTACCTTGATATTGTTCGGCGATCGCCCGTACCTTGATTTTTTCTAAAAAAGCTTGACGCACGCCATCCAAACTATCTTGAATAATCAATTCCTTGCTATCAACCATCACATTCGCTAAATATTCCATCCGCAAAACTTCCATATTTCCAGCGATCGCCCGGTGCCACTCACTTGCTAACGGTGCTAACCTCTGTAAAACACGCTGTCTTCGGCGAATTACCCGCGCTCCAGTAGTTGCCAACTGGGCATCCCACAAAGCTAACTCCTGAGTAGAAATAGGATTTATGGAACCAGTAGTTTCTGCTGCCATTTTCTGTTGGCGAATCTGCTTTAACAAAGCATTCCGTTGGCGCAAAACTTGATTGTACTGTTGCAGAATGTGAGCATAGACAGGTTCGAGCTGTACCAATAGTCGGTCTAACCAGTGACGGCGTACTTCAGGTCCACCCCTGACTAAATCTAAATCTAGACTGGAAAACTGAACCACATTCAGAATGCTTAAAAAGTCTAAATGGCGACGTAAAGTTTCACCATTAATTGCTACAGTGCGTCTACCTTGACTCCGTACAGTTAAAGTCAGCTCAATATTGCCAACTTGTCTTTCTAAGTTAGCTTGTATTTGTCCCGCTGGTTTGCCATCTAAAATTAAATCGCGATCGCGACTAACCCGATGAGATTTGAGAGTGGAAAGTAACTCTACTGACTCCAGTAGATTAGATTTACCTTGGGCATTATCTCCCACTAAAATTGTTTTGGCAGCATCAAAATTAACTTTTTGATCTAGATAGTTCCGAAACTGTCGTAAATGTAAATGTCTAAGGTACATATTCACTAGGAGACAGGAGACAGGAGACAACCCACCCCTAACCCCTCCGGTGGAGGGGAGAAATGGGAATGAGCGAGGAGGTAGAAGTAAGAATTGTCCTTTGATTTTTCAACCATAGTCAGCCAAAAATATAGCAATGTGCGCTGGCATATTTACAAATTGCAGGAGATGTCCAATAGCTAAAAGTCTTATATTATCGGTTTTTTATTCCCCCTGTTGCCTGTTGCCAGATGAGCTGTTGCCTGCGTACAGCGCTATACTAGCTTTTTGCAGCTCTTTGCACCGAAAAGCTGGCACTTTTTTGAACCCCAAAAAGGCTAATACCTTATATTTATCAATACTTTGAGAATTAATCAGCAAACCCTACATATTTACTAGAAGTCACGACGTTTAAATTAACGAGTTTAACCACCAGATTAAATAAAACCGCCCCAAATATCTAACTATAACGTCTTAGTTTCTCAACATAAAACTCCTATTATTAAGTATACTAACGAGCGTCAGGGATTACTTCTGACTTTTGTACCTCACCAATCCAACAGCTCCCCTATCTTGTACCAATTCACTTGAAAAATGTCACAAATAGTTTCAAACTTTAAGTGTTAAATAATTTCCTGAAATTACTGTAGCATCAAAGTTTTGAGCTTCTATAAAATCTTACTTTTAATTTTTGACTTTTAATTTTTGACTTTTGACTTTTGACTTCTTGCTTAAATTCTATGAAAATAATATTCTTTGGCACACCCCAATTTGCTGTTCCCACTCTGGAAAAATTATTAACTCGGCCAGAAATTGAAGTTGTGGCAGTTGTCACTCAACCTGATAAGCGACGGGGACGTGGCAATAAGCTCATCCCATCTCCAGTTAAGTCATTAGCAGTTTCTCACAGTATCCCTGTTTGGCAACCCCGTCGAGTTAAAAAACATACTGAAACTCTCAATTTATTACGACAAGCACAAGTAGATGTATTTGTGGTAGTTGCTTATGGACAGATTTTGTCTGCGGAAATTTTAGA
>NZ_JAAHGK010001082.1:0-2674 GCF_010672505.1 Okeania sp. SIO2B9
TAAATCATTAAGACAAAACTTTCAAAATTATTTTATTGGTCAGGCAACATTAGCTTGTTTAATGGGCGTAGCTATGACCATCGGTTTATTATTTCTAGGAACTCCTTTTGGTTTATTATTTGGCATAGGAATTGGTTTAATGACTTTAATTCCTTTTGGTACAGCTTTAGGTGTAACTCTCGTAAGTTTATTAATAACTTTAGAAGATTTTTGGCTAGGTATAAAGGTTTTAATAGTGATAGTTTTAATAGAGCAAGCAATTGAAAACTTTGTTGCTCCTAGAATATTAGGAGGCTTTACTGGTCTTAATCCTGTCTGGATTTTAGTCAGTTTATTAGTAGGGGCACAAGTATGGGGAATTTTGGGTTTATTAATTGCTCTCCCCATAGCAGGTTTTGTCAAAAATACTGTTAATTACCTCCGCTACTATTCAGAATTTGGCGTCGCTGAATCAAGGTATGAAAATAAAAACTGAAGAATCTCAAATTTCATGGTGTAAAAAGAGTTTTCTATTTTGCTCTGTATACCTTAACTTTTCTTCCAGAGTCTGCCAATCTTCTTGTTCAATTTGTTGAATAAACTGGTCAATTTGTTCACGAAAAGAATAGAGCGATCGTAACACCTCTCCACTATTATATTTGGCCATCATTAGTCCTAATTCAGGATTACCTCCTCCCACCCTGCTAGTGTCACGGAAGCCAGAACTAGCCAAATCTTGTGTTAACTTGAAAACTGTAGGATTAGCCTCGCTCATACAAGCAAGAATCAAACTAGCACTGGCCATAACAGGCAAATGAGAAATCAAAGCAACAGCTCTATCGTGTTCATAAGGGTCACAAAAGTAAACTTTGCTCTTGAGCATCCTTGCTATTGCCTCAACTTTCTCTATAGACTCTAGGGGAGTATTTTCAGTCGGAGTTAGAACATAAGGTCTATTTTGAAATAAACCCAACTGAGCCACTTCAATACCATTTTCTGCTTTGCCAGCCATGGGGTGTCCACCTACAAAATTAGGCCAAATGTCGGAAACAGCTTCCACAATAGGAGCCTTAACCGAGCCGACATCGGTTAAAATTGTAGTGGGAGAAAGAATTGGAATCAGCTCTTCTAAAGTAGGAATAATAACAGCTATGGGAGTACAAATAAATATTACATCAGCAATAGATAGTAAAGATAGATCCAAACTGGCCTCATCAACAGCCCCAAGAGCGAGTGCCTTTTGACAACTTTGTTCTCGACGAGATACCCCAAGAACATGATAACCTAGGGTTCTTAAATCCAATCCAATTGAGCCACCGATTAAACCTAATCCGACAATACCTATATTAATCATAATTAAATGGGGATTATACCAGGGTGCGCCCTAATGATAATCGAAGAACTTCAAAAAAAATATGCCGCTGGTGAAAGAGACTTTACTGACTTCAATCTTTTTGAGGCCAATCTTAGTGGTATTAATCTCAGTGGTGCAAATCTTAGCGGAGTCAATCTCAGCGTTGCCAACCTCAATGGGGCAAATTTAGCTGATGCTAATCTCAGTAAAGCTAAACTTAATATTACTAAACTTAATGGCGCTCATCTTAGTGGCACTAACTTAAATGATGCCGATCTTAATGTAGCTAATCTAGTTTTAGTTAATCTAAAAAAAGCTCAATTAGTTGCTGCTAAATTGATTAGAGCAGAGCTGATTAGGGCAGAATTAAGTGAGGCTAATCTCTCTTTTGCCGACTTAAGTGGAGCAAGTCTGATAGAAGCTACCCTCAGAAAAACGAATCTTAGTGGTGCCAACTTAAAGGGAGCTAACCTACGCTTTGCTTCTCTAACAGGAGCTAATTTAATAGAAACTAACTTGCAAGGAGTAGATCTTAGTGGTGCTGATCTTAGTGGTGCTGACCTTAGTGGTGCTGAACTCAGACAAACTAATTTGACTGGTGCTAACTTGAATGGAGCTGATTTAAGTGGGGCTAATTTACGTTGGGCTAGTCTGATTGGGGTTAACCTAAAGTGCGCTAATCTTAGTGATGCCAAGCTTAGTGGTGCTGACCTAAGTAGAGCTGACTTGTCCCAGGCTAATCTTTTAAATACTAGCTTAGTTCATGCTGATTTATCAAATGCTTGTTTAATTGAAGTAGATTGGATTGGAGCAGATTTAACAGGTGCAACTTTAACAGGTGCAAAAATTTATGGCGCTTCTCGCTTAGGAATTAAAACAGAAGCAGCAATCTGCGAGTGGTTTGATTTGAGTGCTAATGGAGATCGAAGTAAAGTCCATTATCTCAATGCTGAAAAAATAACAAGTTTCTTTCACGAGACTCTTCCTAAAGTGAAAATTATTGTTGATGCTCCCTTAGATAGCTCTAGTCATTATGCTCTAGCAGCAATATATTATCAAATTAGTAAGTATTTACCAGAGCTAAATCAACCACCTTCTATACAAATTAACTCTTGTCGAACAATAATCTCGTTTCAAATGAAAAGCGATAAGAAACTATTTGGTATTGCTTATGCTGCTATTATCGCTTTTAATGATGCTGCTAAGACTCAAGAGAAAATTAGCAATATGATGAAAATGCTTAACTCTCAAGATGTAAACTATTTAACTCCTAGAACGGCTAAAAAAATCCAGCAGCTAACTGCAGTTTTCAACCAATCTATTAAAAAAGTTAATCAAGTT
>NZ_JAAHGK010001083.1:0-2672 GCF_010672505.1 Okeania sp. SIO2B9
CGGCGTTCTGCTAATATTCCCTATTCTCAAGAGAAAGTCAAAAAATGGCTGATATGGTTAGCAAAGCAAATGGTAAGCGAGTCAGAAACTGTATTTTTAATTGAAATAATGCAGCCAACTTGGCTACGAAATAAAAATTATATTATTGGTTATATTATTACTCTTTTGACGATAATATTCTTCGTATTATGGAACTTATTTTATCAATTTTTAAATTTGCCTAAAATGGCTTTACTTGTAGCATTTTGTTTTGTATATTTTTGGCGTTTTTTTGGATTTAAAACTATTCAAACAGTCACTACTTTGAGATGGTTAGGAAAATATACTATCAACCAAGTAGTTATTGGCATAACTATCGGACTAATTTATGGTTTATTATCTACAGTTATTTTCTACTATAATTTAAAAATTCCTAATCAAATTAGTCATCCTCTACTTAGAGGAGCAATATCTGGATTAAGTTTAGGTCTAGTTTTGGGAATAGTCCGTGGTATGACAGGTCCGGGAATAGAAGAAGTAACTGTTCCTAATCAAGGAATTTGGCAGTCAACAAAAAATGCTTTTATCTTTGGTTTAGTTGGTGCAATAGTAATGAGTTTAGCTGCTAAATTATTAGACTGGTACTTCATAGATTGGGGTGAATATGGGTTGATTTTCGGATTAGCTGTGGGAGGAGGGGAAGCTTGTGTAAAACATTTTATTTTACGAATTATTTTGTATTTTAATGGTTATATCCCTTGGAATTATACTCGTTTTCTTAACTATGCAACTCAGTTGATTTTTCTACAGAAAGTAGGAGGAGGCTACATTTTTATTCATAGATTATTGTTAGAACATTTTGCCAGAATGCCATGAAGAAGGTCTTAGGTGTTAGGTTTTAGGTGTTATACCAAGCGTGAAAAAAGAATGTTACAAATAGTAAGAGGAATAAAAAAACACGTGCAGGATATTCCCCTTTGACAAAGCGGTCGTTGCGTAGCTTCCCGAAGGGTGGGATGGCGATCTTCGGAGCGGGTCTGCAAGAACGGGTCTCCTCGCTGGCCTCCAATCGACCAAGAGAGCGGTGCGACCCCGCGACGACGCCAGTCGCACCTGGTAGCGCACCAAGACAAAAGAATGATTTCCAACCTGAAAAATGGTATTGAAGCTATTCCCGTGTGACTCGGTCCTCCTGACTCCCCCTCCTGGGAGGGGCGCGCGGGTGGGTTGACTCCTAAGAAATATCCTAGCTATTTGTAGCAAATATTTATCAATTTGGTATTATAGAACCCATTTGAGATCTATATAATTATGGTAGTCAAGTTTTTTCGCGCATCAATTTTGAGGAAAAATCATATGAAGGAGTGTTGAATTTTTTGTATGATCTCTCCCCACATCTTCCCTCCTGTCTCCTGTCTCCTGTCTCCTAGCTAAAAAAACTTGATATTTATGAAGATACCAAATGGGTTCTATATCAAGTCTCATTAATTAGCCATAATAAAAATGTTATTCTCTTGAGAAAGAATATTTTTTTGGTGCGGAATGCTGCGCAAATAAATTTATCCCTGCTCCTTACTCCTTAAATTTTTTGGTGGTGGTGCATAGTAATGGTAGAGAGAGTGTGGGAAGTGTGGGAAGTGTGGGAAAAAATTAAAAAATATATATCTTCACACCTTAGGGAGCAGGACAACTAATTTTTTATTGTGATTATTCAAAGATAATGGATAAGCTGTGGTAAAATTTATCAACCCAACCTGCTAAATCTTCAATTTTTGATATTGAATCAGATTACTATAAGCGTAAAAAAAATCTGTAGCTAAAATTGCTATTCATACTAGAAAAATTAGTTATGCTCTAAAAAGGTAAATTTATAGCTAAGACAGTACGTTAACCATAATGCTGACACAAATAGTTCGTCCCATGGTTCAGACCCAGGTTCGGTTATTAGCAAACTGTCACTCAACCCGTCTAACATTAATTCATACAATTGCTAAATGGCTAGGTTTTTTGGGAGTAAAAGCAGAAGTAATCGAACTTAATGCTAATCTAGACAAAAAAATAACTATTTCCTTAACTGTAGAAAAACCAGAATCTTGCGATAACCAAGATTGGCAAAAAATTGTCGATGGCATTAATATAGAAAAACCTCAAAATAGTTCCCAAGAAATAACTGCAACCGAACCGATCCAAATAATGACAGCCAAACAACAAGGAAAACTGCAAAGGTTGATAGCTTATCTTATTCAAGCAGGGGAACCAAATCAGAAAATTAAATGGGAAGAAATATGTCCTAATTTACAACAATTGGGATTAGATGAAAATATGTTAGACGGAATTCGTTCTGCGATTAGAGTACCTCAATCTATCGATTTATTAGTTGAAGAATTAGAGCCAGATGTAGCAGCGATCGCTCTTCCTTTAGCGATGAATATTGCTCTTTTTGATCGGCAAGTCAACTCATCTGAAGATTATGCTTTAAATTCATTATTACAGGTAATGAAACAACCTACAAAACCTACAATTGTAGAGAAAAATGTAGAGAAAAATTTTTTCAGGCATAAGCTATATTGGCTAATAACTTCAGTTATTCCTAGATAATGGTACTTACAGCGCTTTTCAGATTGGTGAACCACACATTCAAAACAATAATACTTGTAGGGACGTTCCATGGAACGTCCCTACAAGTATTATTG
>NZ_JAAHGK010001084.1:0-2667 GCF_010672505.1 Okeania sp. SIO2B9
CTTCTTTCGTAGGGACATTGCATAAGGGCGTCCCTACCATTTGTAACAAACATTTATCAAATTGGTGTTAGAGACATTAATTCTTTCCGCCTACTCCCTACTACCTACTGCCTATCTATAAGAAAATTTAGTCTAAACTTTATAATGGGGTTTTTAGACTTTAACGAGTATTTAGCGGGAGACTTATATGAAAACTGTTTTGATTGTAGAAGACGATCAAGTTAATGCTAGAGTTTTTTCCAAGATTTTGACCAAAAGAGGTGGTTTAGCTGTTAAGCACACAGAAGATGTGGAAGAAGTAGTAAAAATGGCTAACTCAGGAGAAGCAGACTTGATTTTGATGGATGTTTCTCTAGCTCGTAGTGTTTACCAGGGTAAATCTGTTGATGGGATTAAAATTACTCAAATTCTTAAAGCTGACCCTAAAACGGATAAAATACCAATCATATTAGTGACAGCTCATGCTATGGCAGGTGATCGAGAATCTTTTTTGAAGCAAAGTGGTGCGGATAGTTATATTTCTAAACCAGTAGTGGATCATCAAGAATTTGTCAGTCAGATTAAGTCATTATTACCCCCTGATTAATTATTAAAAAATGACCACAAACTTTTCTAGAATATAACTTTAAAGATCAGAAAAGATCAGAATCCTGCTCCAATTTTTACACTTTTGGAGCGGGATATATTAATTTATCTACATTACCGCTCCTGATTTATTGACTTCTATGCCTAAAATATTATCTAATGAGAACTAGCGATCGCTGAGAACTTCGCCATAAGAAAAACCTGGTGCTGCTAGAACAAATACTGTACTAGGAAGATTAGACGTTTTGGACTGTAAATCCTCATAATACTTAGTAAAATTCTCCCCAGGAGTCCGAATTCCCAGAAAAATCAAGTCAGCATTTTGAGAAGACTCATGCAAAATATCATAGAAAGGACGACCATTAGAAACCAAAATTTGAGATTTGGCGCTAATTCGTAAATCTCGAATCACACGATCAACATTTGCCTGAGTCGGTTGAATAGCTGCTTGCTCCGGTACTACCAATTTCAAATAAATTTCCGCATTCCGCCAATCCATATCTGTGCGCAGCAAATATGCTAGAAGTAACATTAAGCCACCATTATTTTGTAAACCACCCCACCACACATCAATTCGACGATGTTGACCAAAACCACGATCGCTGTCTTCTCGAAAAATCACTACATTTTTCTTAGCTTTATGAACATGACCAATTAACTGACAGTAGCGATCGCGTCTGGAAGGTTCCTGACTATCTCCAAGTACAACAGTATTTGGCGTTAGTGGCCCAATGCCATAAGTTTCCACTAAGAGTTTAGCACCATCAAAAAAATCTGTAGCAGTAACTACCCGCACCAGAGCTTGTACCCCTCGCTTGTCCAAATACTCACGTATTGTATCTTGCATATCACTTTGCTGAGAGACATCGCGAGACGCACTAGGCAAAACACTACAGACCGTAATCATACCTCGATTATGAGTTAAGTCATCTGCAAATTTAATCAACAACCAACGTTTTTTTGGTATCCCAGACAAAACTAAAATATGTGGCCGCCAATTTTTAGTATCCTCCTCACCTATTTGAAGAATTCCTTCCCGCACCAAGGCCATCCATATTCCGCGTCTGGCATCTCCCCAAGTTGTCTCTAACTCCCGTCGCTGTAGCCAGATAAATATTGCCAGCACTATCAAAGCAGCAATAACTGTAGCCACAGCATTAATCAAAAACATCACTGCCAAACAACCAAGGGCTCCCAACATTGATAATGACCAATGGACTTTAAATGTAGGACGGAAAGAGGGGCTTTGCAAAAAGCCTTCTATACCTGCTGAAACATTTAAAACCATGTAGGTTGTCAAAAAGAACATTGTCAGCACTGGGGCAATAATATTCAGGTCACCAATACAAACCGTGGCAGTAGCGACACCTAAAGTTACCGCTGTACCAATCCTGGGTTCATCATTTGGCCCATTACCATTACCTAGAAAAGATAACCAACTAGGTAAAACTCCATCTCTTGCTAAAGCTTGTAAAACCCTTGGTGCTCCCAGAATACTACCAATCGCACTTGAAAGAGTGGCCCCCCAAACTCCCAACAAAATTGCTGGCCCCCAAAGAGCCATTTCTTTCATCACCAGAGGTTGTTCGATTAAAGTAGTAGCATCCGCCCGCATAGCCAGGACAACTGGTAGTACCATATAAACTATATACCCAGTACCAACGGCTGCCAAAGTACCTACAGGAATTGAACGGCTAGGTTCTCGCAAGTCTCCAGACATACTCACCCCTGCCATAATACCTGTTACGGCTGGAAAGAAGACCGCAAAAACTGTCCAAAATGATTCTGATACTCTCTCTGAAGCTCCCAAAATTTCTATGTTTGTTGTTTCTAGTGGATGTCCGAATGCAAATGAAAGTAGAGATAGAATTATCGCGACCATAATAAAATACTGGGCCTTAATAGCAATCTCTGCCGAAGTTATGGCTAAGACTGCCACTGCTATAGTTGTAGCTAGAGCTACATATAGTTGGTTAAGACCACCAAAGGCATCTACTAGAAACAACAAACATAGACGACATCGGCCGCGCCGCGTACCTGCTCGACGGCGACAACATGCGTCACGGACTCAACGGCGATCTC
>NZ_JAAHGK010001085.1:0-2666 GCF_010672505.1 Okeania sp. SIO2B9
TCGATACACTTTAGATACTAATTTATTCAAATCAAATTCAGAGGCATATTGAATGTGATTTGAATAAATTAGTATCTAAAGTGTATCGTAAAACCCAAAATATTCGCAATTTGCAAGACTTAAAAAGTTTGAGAATGAATCATAAATATATTCTCGATAAAGCTTTACATAATAAGATTTTTTTAGATGAAAAATTGTTAACTTCGGAAAATTTATATAGTATATTTCTCATCAGAGATCCAGAGAGAACAATAGCTAGTATTCTCGACCTCAAGCCACACTGGAGTGAAGAAAAAGTATTAACTTATTATTTAAATCGCTTATCAACTTTAGAAAGATATGCAAAGTTAATCAATAGCAAAGAACGTACTTTGATGATTTCCTACGATCAACTACTGAATCAGACGGACTTAGTTTTTGATGCTTTAAAAAAAGTCCTTAGAACACAATCAGAATTTTCGGAGGAATACAAAGTAACGAATAAAACAGGAAGACCTGGAATAGGTGATTCTAAAGAGAATATCAAAGCAGGTCGTATTGTCAGAAACCCTAGAAAATTAGAACAAAAAATAACTCCGACATCAATGGCAGAAGGGATTAAGCAGTATGAAAATTGTGCTTTAACACTTTCTGAGTATTGTAAATTCGTGAAAAATCCCAACTAATACCGTTTCACCCCCTTTGGGAGGAAGTCAAAAGTCATGCATTAAGATTTTATAGAGTTTGAAACTATTTGTAAAATTATTTTTTCAAATTGGTATAACCTGTTCAAAACATTAGTAAAAAAATCATGGGAATACTTGTTGAAAAAGAGCGAAAAAATAAGATTTAACTTACATTCCGCACTTCAAAACCTAGTATATAAAGATAAGTAGTCAGGTAAGAAAGCTGTCAAATTGGCGACGTACAGTCAGGAGAGAGTAGTAGTCGCCAATAACTCAAAATAAATTCATTATTTATACTTAATATTTTCTTGATAATTTGACTCTTACCGAAAAATTGTGGGTATGCGCCTCCCCTTTTAAGGGGATAATAAGCGGTCGTTTGCGCAGCATTCCGTAGGATGGGATGGCGAGGTCTCCTCGCCATATCCAATCGACTCCTGTGAAAAAAAATTTTCATGAATTTGTCAATCCTCTTCTTTTCAAGGAGAGGTAATTATTCATTATTCATTATTCATTATTAATTGTTGAAAAAGGCCAATAAAGATAATTTACGCGATATAAATACTTAGAGAATCGCTAGTTTTTGTCCTTTGTGCTACTTTTTATTTGACAAATTGACTTGCGGAATGTGGGATTTAAAAATATGATGCTTTTTCCACCACCTGTTGTGAGTAGGATAATAATTGTTGCAGCTTTGATTTTCTTTCTGTGTAGTAGTTTACGCCACGCATTGTTCTATTCTACTGGTTTTGACTTAGGTATTTATGACCAAGTTGTATATTTGATTAGTCAAGGAGAATCTCCCATTTCTTCTTTTTTGGGGTATCACCATCTGGGGAATCATGCTGCTTGGGCAGTTTATCCTCTGGGATTATTGTATCTGATTTATCCTAATGTACACTGGCTACTTTTAGTACAAGCTATATGTTTGGCCTTGGGAGCGTGGCCTACTTGGTGTTTGGCCAAACAGGCAAGTTTAAATCAAGGACAAGCAGTAGCGATCGCTTTTTCTTATCTCTTTTACCCAGTAGTTTTTAATATTAATTTATTTGATTTTCACCCAGAAGTTATGGCATTACCTGCTATTTTAGTTGCTATTTTAGCTGCTAGACTGCAACGTATTTTCTGGTTTTGTCTGGCAATTATTTGGGTGTTAGGTTGCAAGGCAGTTTTATCATTAACTGTAGTTTTTATGGGTGTTTGGTTACTAACTTTTGAAAGGCGGAAGTTTTGTGGTTTAGTTGCTCTTTGTTTAGGTATTTTTTGGTTTGTGGTTGTCACTCAAGGAATTATTCCTTTTTTCAGTGGTGGAGAAGTAGCTGGAGTAGGGCGTTATAGTTATCTGGGAGATTCTGTTGTGGGAATTATGATTAATATTTTGCTACAACCAGGAGTAGTGTTAGGGAAGATATTATCTTTTGAGACTATCAAATATATTTGTCTGTTATTGTTACCTGTAACTTGGGGAATATTTCCTCTACTTCAGACAAATCAGACTATTTTGCCTCATCTTATCCCTCTCATTCCAACTATTCCCACAATTGTGTTGAATGTGTTGTCTGAAGTATCATTTCAAAGAAGTTTAAATTATCAATATTCCTTGCCAGCGATCGCTTTTTTATTATTAGCAGTAATTTCTTGTTTAGCAGCAGCTTCAAAAGCTGAAGAAAATGATATTTCATTAAATTTATCTGGGAAAAGAGAGTTAGAAATTCCTAAGTTTAATCTGAGATTATCAGTACCAAATTTTCAAGCTCCTAAAATGATTATTTTGTGGTCTGTTTTAATGTTTTTATTGCTAGGGAATGTAGCAGATTTATTTTTATATTGGCAGAGTTTGGATACTTGGCAAGCCACAAGGAATGCAATTACTTATGTCAAAACTGAAGGAGGGGTACTTACAGATAATAGATTAGCACCCCATTTTACTCATCGTTCAACAGTAAAATTATTAAATCAAACAAAGCCAGATAATTTAGATGAATTTGATTATGTAGTTCT
>NZ_JAAHGK010001086.1:0-2664 GCF_010672505.1 Okeania sp. SIO2B9
TACCTCGACGACCTGGAGTAATTTCTGGCATTCCCCGACTATTCAAAGGAATTATCCAGAATCGTTTGACCTTTTTGGCTCCTTTGAGGCGACCTTGCCTGAGAAGTAACCTGAGTCTGGCGGTAGAAATATTGAGAAGAAAAGCTGCTTCTGTTGTACCTACTGTATCTGTCATAAACTATTCCGGAATATATATTTTATCAAGTGAATAACCCTTGATGATTAAACCACAAAAAACTTAGTTTGGCAAAAATTTTTGATTTTCCAGTATTTATCAGTATTCATTCATACTTTAATTTCTGAATTTTCAGTCAATTTTTACTTATTTCTAAAGGCATAACATCATGGAAATGTGAGTAATCAACATAGTTTTGACCACCCGCAGAAGTAAACATTATATCAACAAAACGCTGATGCCACATTATCTGGTCTAATGTATAAATATGACGAGCATGAATAGTCTGAGAAACAGTTTCATCTAATCCCGTAAGCATTATAAAAAATCGCATATCCTGATTATTTAAATTCTTAAAATCATCTTCAGACCAATTATATAAAGGACTATTTTCATCAATTTGGTGCATTACTAACCAGGTAAGAGCAAGCATTGGTGTTTGAGAACGAACCAATTTTAAATCGCATAATCTTCGTAAAGAATGTCCTTCAGCAGAAACCTCTTTATCCATTAATAAAGTTACTCTCACTTGAGTTTCTACTATCCAATTTTGGCGTTGATTGGCAATACGAAACATAAGAGTCGGAATACCATTGTAAGGAGAAATAACTGCTACCTTACTGAAAAGTACCCGCGCAGTTGGCAAAGAAAAACGGGCAAACATTAGTCCTGTAATCATTGCCATGGCAATTAGACCAATAAAAACTTCTATAGTTACTAAAATATGGGTATAAGTATTTGTCGGGTACATCGCGCCATAACCAATAGTGGCCATGGTTTGTACGCTGAAAGAAAAAGCATCACTAAAAGAACCAGGTTGAGCATTAGCAATTCCATTACTACTGGCCAAATATAAAAATGTAAATATAATATTAATTATTAAATAAAAACTAATGATTATTCCCCATAGCTTTTGCCAAGAAATTTGTATTAACCAATGGTAAAAATCACTCCACTCAAAGCGAGTCATTCCTGAAATTATAAAGTCTACAGGACCGATTTTTCTTACAAAAGTTTTTTGAGGTTTTCGTTTAAAATTTTTCATTTTAATTACCGAATAATAGTGCTGATGAAAATTATCAAATTCTCTGACAAATAACCATGGCAAAAAAATTTGAAATGAGTCAAACTAAGTTATGAGCATAAAATAAAGATGACCGATCTGCTAGTCAAAATTTTCAACCGATATAAGCTTTAAAAATTGTAAGTTAACTGATACAGAGCATGGCTAATAGTAACAATAAAGAGTGTAATAATCGCCCTAATATGTCTCATACTGACCCGGATTTAGAAAAACTAACAAAACGCCTTGCTCAAAATGTAGCTCGAAACACTTTTATCCAAGAAACTCTTGATAATATTAGAGGCTATATTCGATCAGAAAGAGTAGTATTATATTATTTTTATCGTGAGTGGAAAGGACAAGTAACATTTGAGTCTTTGAGTGATGAGGAACTATCAATTTATGGTTCAACAGGAGCTGATGAATGTTTTAATGATGAATATGCTGCTATGTATCAAGAGGGAAGAGTCCGAGTGATCGAAGATATTGAATTAGAAGCAATACATCCTTGCCATCGAGATTTTCTCCGTAGTATAAGGGTTAAAGCTAATTTAGTAGTGCCGATTCTTAATTCTAGGAGGTTATGGGGGTTGCTAGTTGCTCATCAATGTCAGGATGCACGCTCCTGGTCAAAGTCAGATATAGAAATTATGCAAAAGGCAGCAGTCAGTTTGGCAACTGCACCAGCTATTAGAGATAGCTAATATTAAGGGAATAGGGAATAGGGAACAGAAAGAAATATTTGAATATTTATGGATAAGAATTGATTTTATTTTTGATTTTTACCAGATGTCTATTATACCAATTTGAACAAAGAATATTACGAATAATAAGCTTAATTAAAATATTTTACAGGAGATGTCCCTTTGACAAAGTGGTGCGACCCCGCGACGACATTCAGTTAAAAGCTACTACTATTTGCCAATAATTTATCTAAATCTGGCACATTGACCCAATTACCTGTCATATTAGATTCATGGGTTAAATCCATTAATAACTGAGAATAAACACCTTCTCTCAGAGATGGAACTACAGATTTTCTGACCTCTATTGCTTTTACCCAATTATCAACTACTCGAATAAAAGGTGCAATTCTACCATCAGGATAAATTTGAGGAAATTCTAATCTGTCAGGAACTTTTATTTCTACTAAAGTCTCCCCATTTTGAGAACCCCAAACTTTGAACCCATGTACATAATCTTTTTGATTATCGCTACCTATAATTAGTGTACCTTTACTACCATAAACTTCTACCCAATGACCACGCCCTTGATAGGTAACAGAACTAATACAAATTTGACAGGGAGTACCGTCCGCCAAATCTAGCATAATATTACAAGTATCATCTGCATCTACTGGTTTTAACTTGTTATCCTCTGTGGGGTCAGGACGAGTTTTAATTGAAGTATTCAGTTGTCCCCAAAG
>NZ_JAAHGK010001087.1:0-2661 GCF_010672505.1 Okeania sp. SIO2B9
ATTTATGGGTATGGGTGGCAAGGAGATTTGGAAATTTATGGCAGTATCGATAAATATTTAGAGAAGAATATTACTACTAAACCAGACGAAGAAGTATTTGATGAAAAATTCACTTTTCGACAAATTTATGTGCCACTGGAAGTAAAAACTGTCAACTCCGATGAGAAGGTTGAAGAAACAGCAACTCCTCAGAATATTCAGGAGTGGGCAAAAACAATTTTGCTGGATGAAAACAAAGACAAACAGGTGTTATTTATTCAAGCAGGACCGGGAAGAGGAAAAAGTGTATTTTGCCGAATGTTTGCCGACTGGGTACGTCAGGAATTACATCCTATATATACACCGATTTTAATTCGGTTGCGGGAGGTGAGAAATTTTGCAGCAAATATTGATGAAACTTTAGCTGATGCAGTGGGTTGGGACTTTGTTAAGACTGATAGTGGTTGGTTGACAGACCGCAATACTCAGTTTTTGTTTTTGCTGGATGGGTTTGATGAGTTGTTATTGGAACGGGGAGCAAGTAATGAGTTAAAGGTATTCTTAGACCAAGTAGCCCAGTTTCAGAAACGGGCAGCAGAAAATAACGAGCGCGGTCATCGGGTTTTAATTACTGGAAGACCCTTAGCGCTTTATGGAATTGAAAGGTTGATGCCTCCTAATTTGGAGCGAGTGAGTATTTTGTCGATGGGTGACGAAATTCAGCAACGGTGGTTTGACAAGTGGCAGACTATTGTTGCGGAAGAGGAAACAAAAAAATTTAGGGAATTTTTGCAGAGTCAAGAATGTCCGAAGCAGGTTAAGGAGTTGGCACGGGAACCTCTATTGTTGTATTTGCTTGCTGCAATGCACCGGGATAAGCAGTTAAAAGTAGAGATGTTTGCTAATGCTGATGTTGGTGGGGCAAAAGTCTCGGTCTATGAGCAAGCGTTGGAGTGGGTGTTGGAAAAGCAGCGAGTAGAAGACGGCAGAAATCTTAATCCTGAAATTACGAAGTTAGACCCAGAAGATTTAGAAATTTTGTTGGCAGAAGCAGGGTTGTGTGTGGTGCAGTCTGGTGGAGAATATGCTGCAATAAAAATGATTGAAGACCGACTGGTGAAACAGGGATATAAGGAGTTGCAGAATTTAATTGAGAATGCTCGGCAAAATAAGCGAGAGGATGGATTGAAAAATGCTTTAGCTGCCTTTTATTTGAAGTCCGCAGCAAAGGCAGAAAATTCGGTGGAGTTTTTCCACAAGAGTTTTGGTGAGTTTCTCTGTGCAAAACGGATGGTGGAAGGTCTGGAAGATTTGACGGAGAAAACTGGGAAGCGACGTAAGACTTATGTGGTATCTGATGAGGAGTTTGAGTGGCGGGTTTACGATCTGTTTGGTTATAGCAGTCTAACGGTGGAGGTTGTGGAATATTTGATGGTGTTGTTGGTGAAAAGTGAGGTTGAGTTGGTGGTGTTGTTTGAGCGGTTGTATGGGTTTTATGTAGACTGGTCTGATGGGAAGTTTATTGAGGAAAGGGAGGAAGTTTTACCTCAGAAAAAGACGAGGCAGTTGTGGCAGTGGGGTATTGAGTCTGGGCAACGTCAGGTGGATATTCATACGGGGTTGAATGTGATGATTTTGTTGTTTGAGTTGCATCGTTATGGGAGGTCTCAGGAGGAGTTGCGGGATAAGTTGCATTTTTATCCTTGTGGTCAACCTGATAGTGAAAATTTCGATAACACAAGACTACTGCGAATTATTGGTTATAGTCAATGTCTTGGGAATGATACTTTTGTGGAAATAGTAGGTAGTTTTCTCAGTAGTGCCGACCTCATTCGTGCTAACCTAATTCGTGCTAACCTAATTCGTGCTGACCTCAGTGATGCTGACCTCAGTGACGCTGACCTAATTCGTGCCAACCTCAGTAGTGCTAACCTAATTCGTGCTAACCTCAGTAGTGTTTACCTAGGTAATGCCGACCTCTGCGATGCCGACCTCTATCGCGCCAACCTCGGTAATGCCGACCTCAGTAATGCCGACCTCTATCGCGCCAACCTCAGTGATGCCGACCTCAGTGGTGCCGACCTCAGAGATACCAACCTCAGTAGTGCCGACCTCAGTGATGCCGACCTCAGTGGTGCAGACCTCATTGATGCCGACCTCAGTGGTGCCAACCTCAGTGATGCCGACCTCATTGATGCCGACCTCATTGATGCCGACCTCAGTGGTGCCAACCTCAGCAATGCTGACCTCAGTGGTGCAGACCTCAGTGGTGCCGACCTCATTGATGCCGACCTCAGTAATATCAAATGGAATAATCAAACCAAGTGGTCAAATACTATTGGTTTAGATATAGCAATAGGAGTCCCAGAAGAGCTACAACAAAATCCATAATTTGCTGCAGCAGTTGCTCAGTCGGAAGCAGCAAGTCAACAACAATAGTAAATTTTGTAGGGTGCGTTAGACGGCTTAAATTCAGACTATGAAAGGGATTTAACAATCCGTCGTAACGCACCATTTTAGTTGTGTCGGTCTACTACTTTGCGGTGCGTTACGCTCCGCTAACACACCCTACTGGACTCTCCGCGTCTCCGCGTCTCCCCCTCCCCGCGTCTCCGTGTCTCTGACTCCCCCCTTTCAAAGGGGGGTTGGGGGGGATACCTTCTTCCTTCACTAACCCTCTAA
>NZ_JAAHGK010001088.1:0-2660 GCF_010672505.1 Okeania sp. SIO2B9
TTAAACGTCTAACAAAAAGACCAAGTTATATCATGTCCGGTAGCATCGGTATTGTATAGCAAGGGTAGGGAACACTTAACTGGGAACAGGGAACAGTTTATGCTTCCTTTTATGGATATATTGGTAAATCCCTTTGGCGGAACATTGCCACAGCGGACACTCAGGCACAGATTACTTTTAACTTTTAACTTTTGACTTTTAACTTTCAAAAATTATTCTTCCTCAAGTTTAGAAGATTTAGCAACAGAAGTAGGAAAAAGTAGAGATGTTGCTGCTTTTTTAGCAATTGTTTCTGAGATGGAAATTTGCTTGAGAATAACCAAACCTTCTTTAATAAACATATCCCTTAAAGCTGCCTTTTCTCCACTATTAAAAGGAGTCTCATAAAACACTTCTTTAATTCCAGCAGAAATAACTAATTTCAAACAATAAATACAAGGTTCTAGAGTGACATAAATAACTGAACCATTCGTAGAAATGCCATGTTTTGCAGCTTGAGCAATAGCATTAGCTTCTGCATGAACAGCACGAGATGGTAAAACTTTACTAGCATCACAACTACTTAATTCAGGATAACAAAAACCTTGACTTGTACAATGTGAAGAACCAGAAGGAGGACCATTATAACCAGTTGCCAAAACTTGTCTATCTTTAACTATTACCGCCCCCACTGGAAAAGCTAAACAAGTTGAGCGAGTAGCAGCTAATTTAGCAATCATTAAAAAATATTCATCCCAGGTCGGTCTTTGATATAATTCTTCTGTCATATTCCTGTTGAACCAAATCCACTAATATCTCTTTCAGTTGTACTTAATCGATCGACTTCTTCTACCTTAACAGATAAGACTGATGCTATAACCATTTGAGCTATTTTCATTCCTTTAGTTACTTTAAAGGAATTTTTACCATGATTTATCAGAATTATTCCTATTTCTCCTCGGTAAGTTTCATCGATAGTTCCGGGAGTATTTAAAACAGTAATTTGATGTTTTAAAGCTAATCCACTTCGCGGGCGAATTTGTGCTTCTGTTCCTGATGGTAATTCTATAGAAATACCTGTATGAATTAATGTGCTTTCTCCAGGATTAATAGTTAATTCATCAATAGAAAATAAATCTAATCCGGCATCTCCTTTATGAGCGTAAAAGGGAATAATTGCTGATTCATCTAACTTTTTAAATTTCAGTTTTATCATTTTTAATTGACCTGATTTAATTTTGAATTTTGACTTTACTTTCTTTAATTCTTACTTTGGAATTTTGAATTTTGACTTTAAAGAGAATAATTGCCGATTTATCTAACTTTTTAACTTTCAGTTTAATAATAGGAAATAGAGAGCTTTGTTAATATATGATACCTTGATTTATACCTGTATGGAGACCTCTCTGCCAACTCCCCTCTAGCTCACAGGAGAGTCTTTCTCCCGCTTCCTTCTTCCTCCCTTTCAAAGCGAGATGGAAGGGGGTTGGGAGGGTTAGGTTTTTTAATTCATATTTTCAACCTTGACACGCCAGTAATAGATTGTTTCATCTAAAATGCTGCATTACTTTAAAAAGATTTTGCAGGAGATGTATTTTTGACAAAAAAGATGATTTATGACCTAAAAAATCATATCAAAGCTACTCCCGAATCACTCCTGAATTATTAATTCAGACTTCTAAAAAATTCCGTAGTCATTCATAACAAAGACTTATAAAGTAAGTATAAGATATTTTGTATAATTCTTAAATAAAAAATAGTCAAATATATTATAATGAAACATAATTTTTTCCTGATAATTAATTAATTAATTCCTATGCGTTAAAAAGTTATAATTTTTTGACAAAATGATAGATTATTACTATAAAAATCCTAAATAGGTTGCGACAAATCAAGGTGACAATTGGGACATTGATTTATGATAAATCTTGATACCCATACTTGGATTTTGTGGTTGAGAGAGCGATCGCTTTCAACTATCACTATCCAAGACTCAACGACAAATCCAACCAAATTTAATTTAAAAATATGTCAAAAACAGTTTATAAAGTCCAAAATTACTCTCACAACAAAGATGTCGATCAATTGTATGCAACAAAGCCGCAAATAACTGCAAAGTTTCCGTTTATGATGAATGGTCTCCATTAGAAGAAATTATTGTCGGAGTGGTAGAAAATGCAAGACTTCCTCAAATTGACCCCAGTGTGCGCGGGGTAGATTTTCCTGAATTAGCTGACGAAGATATCCCAACTGGGCAATTTAGCGATCGCGTCCTAGAAGAAACTCAAGAAGACCTTGCTATTTTGGTTGCCACGTTGCAAGAATTAAACGTGAAAGTTCGTCGTCCAGAAATTACCAACCATTCAATCTCTTTTTCTACCCCTAATTGCTCTACTTGCGGACATTTTAATTATTGTCCTCGCGATCTGTTTCTTGCCATAGGTAATCAAATTATCGAAGCTCCCTCCCCTTCTCGTTCTCGTTATTTTGAAATGGATGCTTATAAAAAAGTATTTTTAGAGTATTTCCATTCCGGTAAAAGCATTGCTGAGTGATGAAAAATTAGCAATTGAAAGGCATCCAGTAATGGAACGTTGGGAAACGCCTTATATGAAAGCTTTTGCTGCGTTAGTAACTCGAAATGGGGGTAACATATTAGAATGTGGTTTTGGCTGAGGAAT
>NZ_JAAHGK010001089.1:0-2659 GCF_010672505.1 Okeania sp. SIO2B9
TCCTCTTCCCTATTTTCTAAAATATTGAATTCCCTGTTCATATCTCAAACATAAATGGTATTTATACTACATAGTTAAAATACTAAAAATATCAAGTTTCATCATTATAATTAACTTTACCATTAGGCATAATTGTTTCCTGAAGATTAGCTTCAGAAAGGTTAATATCATTAATCAAAGCATCAGTAAGATTAGCACCTCTCAAATCAGCACCTCTCAAATCAGCACCTCTCAAATCAGCTCTAATTAAAATAGCCTTACTTAGATTAGTTCCTCGGAAATAAACCCCCCTCAAATTTGCACCTAGAAAATTAACTTTTTTGAGGTTTGCAAACCTAAAATCTGCTTTATAAAGATTTGCTTCCTTTAAAGAAGCATTTGATAAATGAATTCTACTCAGATGAGCTTCAATCAGATTAGCTTTGTCTAAATTAGTCTGGTAAAAATAAGCCCCAATCAATTCAGCTTCATGGAGATTAGCATGACTAAGATTAGCATAACTGAAGTTAGTTTCTATTAAATCTGCTTTGGCTAAGTTGCTTCTTCTCAGGTCTGCTGAAGTAGCATCAGCATATCGACAAATAGCATTTTGTAAATCAGTTCCAATTAAATTTGCACCAACTAAATCAGCATCTATTAAGTTAGCCTGTCTTAGATCTGCAGAAATCAAATTAGCATATCTTAAGTTAGCTCCCTGAAGATTAATAGAAGTAAGGTTAGCATGAATCAGTTGAGCTGAAGTTAAATTAGCATATCTTAAGTTAGCTGTTTTTAATTGAGTTAAACAGAGATTCGCTCCTGTGAGATTTACTCCTTGAAAATTAATACCTTGCAGGTTAATACCTCTGAGGTTGACATTAGTAAGATCTGCTTGTAGATGTAGATTTTTCTGTCTCCATTCATTCCATGTAATTACATCCCGATTAAGTAGGGCGAGATATTCTTTATTTGCCATTTTTTATTAGATAACTTCTTAGAGATATTTATATATTTCTGTTATGGAGTAATAACTATAAGAGACTGTTTGTAAAAGGAATGTTAAATCCAGGCGTAGGGTGGGTTAGGCAACAATAATTATGAGTCGCGAACCAAAATCTTAACTGTCCACTGTAACCCACCGAACATACCGAGTATTAAGGAGTTGGACATTATGGAATGATATTGGCAAAGATTAGTGTGTCGGCTAAATCCCTTACTTCAACTGAATTTGGGTTTATAGTCGAACATAGCAATACAGCAAAACTAAAGATCCTAATTATATCAAATCCGTTTAATTCGATATAAAGAAATTTTCCATCTGAGCGCCATTGCCAAATCTTTCTCAATATTCCCATCCTGGTAGGGGTTAGGGGTGGGTCTCCATATCCCCATATCCCCATATCCCCACACTCCCCATCTCCCCAGACTCTTTATGGAGGAGTATGGAAATATTTTTCCACCTTTTTCTCCTATTGCCTCTATCTCACGGACGACTCCATGGCTCAAAATTATTATCAAGGTCAAGATACCAAATAGCTTATATAGGAGGAAAAGAAGAAGGATGAGAAAGTTTTTTTCAGGGTTATTATTCCAGACATGATATTACTTATTCCACACTTTGCTGATGTAGTTCTAAGTATTTCTAGCTATAGTAAAAGCTATGGTCTTAAAAAAAAAGGTAATCAAAATATTTACTATATCATATAAACATCATATATATGCATAATATTAATTAAATTTATGTATAATTATTAAAACTTAATAAAGATTTACTTAATATTAAGTAAAATGATACGAATCAAGAGTTAAACTAACAAACGAGAACAATAGTTAACATATTGAAGAGCCATGACCTAACCATTGCAAACCAAAAGTGAATTTATTAGTACAGTCCAAAAAATTGAATGTCCCTAATTTAAGGATATTACTAAAAACGTCAGTATATCTTGGTGATCTAACGGCTCTACCAAATTTATTGAATGAATGGGGAAAATAGCTACACAGTAAACCTTGAGAATGTGTTGGCTAAAACCTCAAGATAGTGAAATGAAGTTTGGAAAGTTGGAGAAAACGCATTCCTCACTAATACAATTTCATAGATAATGAAGTATTTTTCTAGGGTGACTTCCCTAAAAGTGAGGCACAAAGTTCCAACCTCCTAACAGTGTTGAAAATGTAGAACTTTTACCTTGCCTGCCTTCAGGCACACATTAAGCTAGTTATTCTAGTAGCATTACTAAAATACTCCTTCAGTACGAAGTAATTTATAATTCCAAGTGGTAAAGAATAAAAAGCGATCGCAAACATAAATGTAAATTAGATTCACGTCGCCATAATTAAAATTACCAAGTCAGTCAATTAGTCATTAATACAAGGATTTGACAACTATGCTAAACACAATACCTATCAAGCAGCCGTTAAATCCAGATCAAAACGTGAATCACGGTTGTAACTTGAAGTGGAAGTTAGAAGATCGACAAGAGTATCGTTTTTCTGCTATAATTTTGATCACAAGTAAAATAACAAGAAAACACCAATGGTGACATCAATTCAGTTTTGCTATCAAATAAGGAAACTGTAATAGGTTTTGGTGTTGACAAAATAGTGATTATCCCGGTACAATGGTGGGTTAACCCCCAAACACCCCCAAAACCCCGGAGGAGGCGCACCATGCGTATTG
>NZ_JAAHGK010000109.1:0-9827 GCF_010672505.1 Okeania sp. SIO2B9
GAGTTTATTTCTTTGATGAGGGAAATAGGAATTATTGAATTTTGGGAAAAAGAAAAACGCTATAAATTTGCAGATATATATGTTTATGGCTTTGAAATAATTCGCCAAGGTACAGTATAGAAATTTCTATCTGCCAAATTTGCCTAAGTCTTATTAGTGAATTATCTCAATTTGTGCTGAGAAAATGAAAAAATAAAATCTCTATAATCTGGATTCAGAAAAGCATCAGAAAAGTGATGTGAAAAAATTCTAGAGGAATATCCCTATCTAATTAATTTTTTTGATTCCCTTCAGGGAAAACCAGCTTTTTTAATCAAAGAAGAATTACAAGAAATATGGCAGAATTTGCCAGAGAAAGTTCGAGAAAATTCTAGAAAATTTTGAAGAGTTTGTTTCTTTGATGAGGGAAATAGGAATTATTGAATTTCGGAAAAAAGAAGAACGCTTATTAGCACTCAGCTTTTAGCTGTTTCATAAATAATGAATATACACTCTCCCTTGTCAAGGTCAGTTTTTTCCAATACTTTGAATTCTCCTTAAATCTATTAATACTAATTCCTCCTCAAAAAGCAATAAATTAATAACTGATAGCTGAGTGCTGAATACTTACGGATTATCTCAATTTTTGCTGAAAAAAGGAAACTCATTACAAATATCCCACCGCTTACCATTATGAATTAATAAAGTTAACTGAGAAGCTGTAAATTCAAAGTCAAGCGATCGCTCCCGAAATTCTAACCAAGCTGCTCTAAAATTCTGTTTAGTTAAGTCTCGAAAAGCTACAGTAACATGAGGAGAAAAAGGTCGAGTTTTAGAAGCGGGATGCACAATTCCTAAAGTAGTTTCTGTAAATCCAATTAAGTCTTTTTGTATTTTTAAAAGTTCTGGAGTTTTGACAACATTAATATAGATAACACGAGGTGGAAAAGCAGCAAATCCAGATAAAGTAATGGGAAAAGCAGAGCAATTTTGAACAAAAGTCTCTAAAGACTCCTGCAAAAGAGCTAAATTTTCAGTCGGCCATTTAAAAGGAGGCTGTAAAGTAATATGAGGCACAGACTTTAAAGCATGACTGCTATTATATTCTCTAGCAAAATATTCCTTAATTTCAGTTACTTGGTTTTGAATATTTTCCGGTGGCACAAGAGCCACAAATAATAAACGTTTTGATAGGCCCATAAAATTCAAAATTTAAAAAATAAAATGCCTTGGTTTGCCAAAATAGAAAAAGGTATAGTCGAAAAAACCATATTTGACCAGTATGTACCAGCTCATAAAGCTTATGTCCAAGAATTAATTGCTAAAGGACATAAAGCT
This sequence comes from Okeania sp. SIO2B9, assembly GCF_010672505.1. Classification (NCBI taxonomy): domain Bacteria; kingdom Bacillati; phylum Cyanobacteriota; class Cyanophyceae; order Oscillatoriales; family Microcoleaceae; genus Okeania; species Okeania sp. SIO2B9. The sequence continues at coordinate 1,318 of NZ_JAAHGK010000109.1, forward strand.
AAGACTGGTTACTGGAAAAACCATCAAGGAGGAATGTTACTATTCGAGGCTTCATCTATGTCAGAAGCCAAAAAAAAAGTGGCCCAAGACCCTCTCATCAAAAATAATTGTGTCAGTTATGAAATTTATCAGTGGTGCATAGTTGCAGAATGAAAATTTGTGTTATAGTAATAAGTGATCCGGACCAGCGCGACTATAACGCCTAAACCTTGTCAGGACCGGAAGGTAGCAGCAACACGGGATGCTTGTGGTAGGCGTTGACTCCGGGTCACCCAACTAAATGTCACGAGGGGTCTCCCGTTATACCTGTTAATCCTAACGAGAGGGTTAAACTTGGTGGTGAAGTTCTGGTAATTCCTTATTTGAGGTAAAATTCCCTGAAGGTTGATTAACTATTGTTGATTTGCTAATATTTATTCACATAAATTCATATACGTTGATATAGTTATACCGATATAGTTGCATAGATTGTGCTATAATCATGTGCAGACAGAGTAGTTTATGGTGCACGCACCAGGCCACTATGTAACCGCTATCCTGATAAGTTACCCCTAGCATGGTCAAGTAATTAAAACTTCTGCGAACGTCGATAACCAAGACGATGTAAGTGTTTAAAAAGCGTCTACAGGTTTTCTTGTAGACTTTGGGAGATACCCCCTCAGCAGGCTATCTTGCTGTGCATTGTTAACATTTGTTAGCAAAATCGTATCGGAAACCAGGTGAGTACAGAACTTTTAGTACAAGACAGCGGTGGGTCTCATCGTTGCTGCCTGTGGAGGCTTAGACATTAGTCAGCCAGGGAAGCAGGAATATCCATCCGTGAGGAGGAGAAACTTCCGCTATAATAGCGAGATTTAGCGGGAGATAACGTCACTTAACAGGAGCCAGGATATATTATGGATAATTTCGGAGGAATTATTCAAAGGGCGGTTTATCTAGGAGTGGGATTAGCCTCTTATGCAGGAGAGAAAGCTAACCAGAAATTGAATGAATTAAGAACAGAGACCCAAAAACTGGCAGATGAGATGGTTAAGCGTGGTGAAATGACTACGGAAGAGGGTCGTAAATTTGTCGAAGATATGATGAATAAAGCTATGCAAAAGCCAACGGTAGAATCATCTCCAGAAACAGGACCAAGGGAACCACGTCGTATAGAAATTCTTTCTGAGGATGACAGTTCATCAGAGTCAAACCAAGAAGTAGATAAAATGCGCCAAGAAGTGCATAAGCTACAGGATGAATTGCGTCGGCTACAAAAAGATTAAATCTTAGGCCAAAATTAAGCTCTGCTCCAAGAGTTTAGACACCCTAGGTTTAAAGAGAAAAGCTCAAACAGATAATCATGGAAGACTGGTCAAAAAACTTGTTTGAAGTAATTGAAACTGCTGCATTAGAGGTAGAAAATTTCTTCAATGAAATGTCAGAAGAAATTTCTGAAGTATTTGATGAGTGGGGAAAGTTCTCGGAAGAGATTACTGAAGAAATACGTACTAACTTTATTGTAGAGATAGATGAGTATCTAAATGATTTAATAGATCCTATTATCGAAGTATACCTGGACTTAGATTTTGATGTGGGAGGGGAAGATATAGACTATTTTGTTGATCGTGTAGAACCAACAGTAGAAGAACATCCAGCTTGTAGGGGATGTAATAATTATCATGGTCAAGTTTATGGCGGAAATTTATTAGTTTGTGGAATGCACCCTTATGGTGTAGAGGGAGAAACTTGTCCAGACTGGGAATCAGATAATAGTAATTTGAACTAAACCGAAGTAATAAATTTGTTAGAATCAAAATTTTACGATTAATTTAGTTGTAAATTGGAACTATTTAGAAATCAGATTATTTTGACCATTCAGAGTTACTTTCTAAGCATTGAAAAACTAAAGAGACTTTACTCCTAAATGAAAGATCGAGGAAGTAGGATAGTCAAGTTATGAGTGAAGTAAATTCAGGGACTCTTTACATTGTTGGCACACCAATAGGCAATCTAGAAGATATAACATTTCGAGCAATTAAAACCCTACAAACAGTAGACTTAATAGCAGCAGAAGACACTCGCCACACCAACAAATTATTACAACATTTTGATATCCAAACTCCACAATTAAGTTACCATCAACATAACCAACAAAGTCGTATACCTGAATTAATCGAAAAATTACATCAAGGAAAAACAATTGCTCTAGTAACTGATGCAGGAATGCCAGGAATATCTGACCCTGGATATGAAATAGTAAAAGCTTGTGTTGGAGCAAATATATCCGTAGTACCAATACCAGGAGTAAGTGCAAGTATTACAGCATTAAGTGCTTCTGGACTACCTAGCAATAAATTTATATTTATCGGTTTTTTACCAAGCAAAAGTAAACAACGTCAACAAGACTTAGAAATTTTACCCAACTTACAAGAAACCATAATTTTATATGAATCTCCCCATAAGCTCAAACAAACCTTGGAAGATTTAGCTAAAGTATTAGGTAAACAGAGAAAAATAGTCTTAGCTAGAGAATTAACAAAACTCTATGAAGAATTTTGGCGTGGTACAATTGGACAAGCAATTATTCATTATCAAACTAATCAACCAAGGGGAGAATTTACCCTGATTATTGCAGGAGCTGAACCAGATACACCAGTAATATCAGAAGATACTATTAAAGTAGAATTACAAAAACTTTTAGAACAAGGAATTTCGCGGTCGCAAGCTAGTCGCCAACTGGCCTATCAAACAAACCTGTCCCGTCGCCAAATTTATCAAATAGCTCTAAAAATATAGTTAGGGTTTGGGGTAGGAGGCAGGAGGCAGGAGGCAGGAGGCAGGAGGCAGGAGGCAGGAGGCAGGAGGCAGGAGACAGGAGTTAGGGGAATTTAGAGTAGGCAGAAGTAAGAATTGTAAGAATTATTTTTCTGCCTAACTTTGCCTAAAATACTAACTTTTTGAGCGTTTTAGACGTGATACCTGGCACTTTTTTTGACCCCAAAAAGGCACTTGTCTTTATCTGTCAATGCTTTTAGATTTAATCAGCAAGCCCTAGTTATAAGCATTAAATATTAAGAATATCAAAAAAAAATAGAAAGTCATTATCGACACTAAGGTAAAATTGTATGACTTGAGTTAAACCTCAAATTTACCTTAAAAAATATACACTCGAACATGAAAGTTTTCAAGGTACTGCAGGTTTCTGTAATTAAAATTACCGAGTCTCCGCTGAAGCTCAGTATTCAAGCAGAGGGACTGACGGCAACTTCCGGATGGACAAATCCTCGTTTAGATAACTCAGCCGATCCTAATCCAGATGATTCTGTCCTAGAATTTAGTTTTGACGCTGATAAACCATCAGATGTTAGTCTTCCACGCTTAACGCCAATTATGGCTACAGTGGACTTTACACCGACCAATGGTGCAGATGCGGTAATTGTTTCAGCCCGCATTAATTCCATTACTGTTCATGCTGGTGAGTTTATCACACCTGGCCAGATAAGCTCTCAACCTACAACATTGGCAGTAGGAGAAGAAGAGCCTCAATTTACGACATTGGCACTAGGAGAGGAAGAACCAAGTACGCGAGCAGTAGGGGAGGAAGGTCCTCAACCAACTACATTGGCATACGGAGAGGAAGGTCCTCAACTCATTTCACAAGCTCAACCGACAACATTGGCATACGGAGAGGAACAACCTCCTCAACCAACGACACAAGCAGTAGGAGAGGAAAGTCCTCCACCAACGACACAAGCAGTAGGAGAAGAAAGTCCTCCACCGACAACACAAGCAGTAGGAGAAGAAAGTCAACCAACGACATATGCAGTAGGAGAGGAAGGTCAGCCGACGACATATGCAGTAGGAGAGGAAAGTCCTCAACCAACGACATATGCAGTAGGAGAAGAAGGTCAACCAACGACACAAGCAGTAGGAGAGGAAGATCCTCAAGCGACAACACAAGCAGTAGGAGAGGAAAGTCCACCAACAACACTGGCAGTCGGTGAAGAGGGTGGTCCATTTGGTTGGTACTAATGATTAAATCAGCAGATGGTAAATGTTTGCTAATTGCAGGTGGGCAGTTAGACCCGAATCTTACTCGACTGATTGAAATTGCTCAAAGTCAACAGGTTCCTATTTGCGAGGTACTTCATGGGCAAGAAGAAAGTCCAGAGTTTTCATGGCATCTTACTCAGGGACAACCTACAATAAAAGACCGAGTTGTATCGGCAACTGGAGCGTTTATTCGGTATGACGTTTTTGGTAATTTGAGCGCTCCCAAATCTGGAGCATCACAACGGGCGTCGGGTTGGTATCAAACCCTCTATGGTTGGTTACTCTCACAACCCCAAATCCGGTTGTTCAATCGTAACCATTTACCTGCAGTTGGCAATAAACCAGCAATGCTGATTTTAGCCCAAAAGTTAGGGTTGCTCATTCCTGATACTTTGATTACAAACGAAGCTGAGGAGTTGGGCAAATATTCTGCTGGGAGTGCAATTGCCAAGCCAGTTGCAGGGGGTGATTTTTGTTATTCCCTAGAACAATTGCATTCCTCTATCCAGTTTCGGAATGGTTGTGCAGCTATGCCAGCTATTGTCCAAAATCGATTAGTTGCGCCAGAAATTCGGATATATATAGTAGGAAATTTTGCCTTTGCTTTTGAAATTCGTAGTCAGCATCTAGATTATCGAGTTCAGCCAGATGCGGAAATCATTCCTCTTGCAACACTGCCAGATGAAGTGGAGTTATTACGAAAGTTCATGGCAAATTTAAGGATGGATTTTGGAGCCGCTGACTTCAAAACAGATCCAAAAACGAAGAAACTTGTATTTTTAGAACTGAATAGTTCACCTATGTTTGTTAGGTTCGATCAAGTGGTCAAGGGGTCTCTATGTGAGGCGATGATTGAGACCTTGATAGGATAGGGGCAAACTACAGAAGAAAAAAATGGACATAGTTAGAAATTTACTGTAATATTATCAGATTACATCTACATTATATGAGGAACGCGATCGCTTTTTGGTATAAAAAACTGTGAACTCAATAGACTCTTTCCTGAAACGCTTTGAACACTTTGGCGTTGAGCTTGGTCTGGAACGCATCTACCAACTCTTAGATAACCTAGGAAACCCTCATCAACAAGTACCCATTATTCACGTTGCGGGGACAAATGGTAAAGGTTCTGTCTGTGCTTACTTATCTTCGATCCTCACAGCAGCGGGATATAAAGTTGGACGTTACACTTCACCCCATTTAGTAGACTGGACAGAACGTATTTGCCTTAACGAACAACAAATTTCTCCGACTAAACTAGAAGAGTTATTGGAAGAAGTAGAAGCAGCTATTAATCCAGAACAAGCTTCACCCACTCTGTTTGAAGTTATTACTGCAGCAGCTTGGTTATATTTTGCTCAACAAGAAGTAGATGTAGCAGTTGTAGAAGTAGGTTTGGGAGGAAGACTAGATGCCACAAATGTTTGTCAGCAACCAATGGTAACTGTGATTACTTCAATTAGTTGGGAACATTGGCAAAGGTTGGGTCCAACTTTAGCTGATATTGCTGGTGAAAAAGCGGGTATTCTGAAACCAGGATGTCCTGCAGTAATTGGGCAACTACCACCAGAAGCGGAAAAAGTAGTACAAAAACGGGTTAATGATTTGGAGTGTCCCGTAGTTTGGGTGAAACCTGCTGAATTATTAGAGGGGAGTAGAGAAAATGATTCTCTGCCAATGGCTAATTATCAAGGTATTGAATACCCACTCCCATTACTTGGAGATGTACAGTTAATAAATTCAGCGATCGCTATTGCGACAATTCATATCCTGGAAAAACAGGGTTGGCAGATTTTTCCAGCAGCAATTAAAGAAGGAATAGCTAATACTAAATGGCCTGGGCGTTTGCAATGGACAAAATGGCAAGACCGTAAATTATTGATTGATGGTGCTCATAATACTGCTGCTGCCCAAGTATTGGGGAGATATGTCAGGACACTTAATTACCAATCTATCAGTTGGGTTATGGGTATGCTCTCAACTAAAGAACATTCAGAAATTTTTCGCGCTTTGATTAGACCGGGCGATCGTTTATACCTAGTTCCTGTTCCAGACCATAGTTCGGCTGATACGGGTCAGCTTACTACTATAGCTAAGAATATTTGCACAGAATTAGCATTCTGTCAAGCTTACCCCAATTTAAGAACCGCGATGGAAGAGGCTGTGGTTGACAGTGAAAATCTGATTGTTTTATGTGGTTCTCTGTATTTATTAGGATATTTTCTAGCAACTAGCGGGAACTAAAGACCCTACTATTGAAATTTCTGTTTTTGTGTTTGCTAAATACAGGTATTTATGAAAAATTGCCTCAATTTTTTCTGGGTTTATATCGTGTTCGGATAATTAGTGATAAAAAACTTTCTTCTTCTCTTCCTTCTTTTTTCCTCCTGACTCCTGACTCCTGACTCCTGACTCCTCCGTCGTTTATTTATAACTGTTCAACCGAACATTATATTATTGGTTTATTTATAAATTCAGAACATCCTACAAACTGAGCGCGAACTCGATCAATTATACTGTCTCTCCCAGTTAGAATTACTACCGGAGTATTTTTTAAATGAGGTACTCTACGAAGTTGGCGACAAATTTCATAGCCATTAGCAATAGGCATTTCTAGGTCTAAAAATACTAAATCTGGTTGTATTTCTATGAGACTAGACACAGCTAATGTAGACTTTTGAATTCCTATAAATTTATAGCCTCTTTTTGTAATAATTTTCCCCATAATTTGACTAATTATGGGGCAATCATCAATACAAACTACTAATTTTTTCTGGCTCTTTATAATAGTTTCTGGTAATAATGAATTTTGTGTTTGAATCTCTTTTGCTTGACTCTTTACTACATCAATTTTCACTACAGATAATGCAGGTATATCAGGCACATCAGTCAATTGAATTATTTCTTGACTCACATAATTCATCAAGATTTTAGTCAGACTTAATAAATCCTGCTTTAAGTAAAAAGCCAAATCTCGCAATGTCAGTTGTTTACTAATTAATGCCTGAAATTTTTGGTAAATTAGAGTAGATGTGTGTTGTTTTAGAGTTTCAGGTTTGTTCAATAGAGGTGCTAAATTGGGAGAGTAGTTGTGTAAATTTGCCTCACACCAACCTTGCCATATTGGTTTAACTTTTTCAAAAGCTTCATAGATACTCAAACGAAAAATTGGTTGTTTAATTTCCGCTTGTAGATGACAAGTTAGAGAAGTAATTTGTAAATTATCTAAATTATCTTGCTGAATTAAATCAAACAATACTTCTATCAGAGTGTTGTTAATTATATTTATAGCTTGTGAAAGTGATATTTTTTCTTGTTTAAGTAGATTATTAACTATGTAATATTGCCTGCTTTCACAAACATCATGGGTATAGAAACTTAGAGTTTCCAGAGAAATAGAAGGGCAAAATTGAGTTAAATTTCTACGCCATCTTCGCCAAGCGCTATTACGACCTGTTGCCCAAGTTAGACATCCTCGATGAAAATATAATTGTCACTGTTGTTCTTCTGTATTCTGAAGTTCTAACTTACCACTAAATTGTTTAGGTATCAGACGGATTAAATGTTTAAAAAATATCGCTGTAGTTGGTTTTGTTTTAGTAATCATTTTTAATGCTCCATCAATGCAGTCCTGATTGGCGATATGCTTAAAATAATACTTCTAAAAACATTAACATCCGTCATTTCACTGAATCTTAATTAAAATTTTATTCAGATTATCGCTATGGTACTAAGGAAATTTAGGAAAAAATTAATTGTTGACCAGAAGATAATCGTTTTTGATGATGGTTTTCTTCAGAAGAGAAACTTGAGCCGTTGCTAATCTTTTCCCCTGTGCAGAACCAGGGTAAGCTCATCTAAAAGAGGGTTGACATAAAGTATTGATAATAGTCATCATGTAATTGTTGTTTATAGCAGCTTGCTTCATTTTTTGACGAAGACTGCGTTTAAATATAGCAATGTGCGCTGGCATATTTACACATTATTTTTGTAGACCTGTTCTAGACTGCACTTTGAGCTGGACATTGTAAATACCTGAGCGCACATTGCTATATTTTCTCTTGATGGAGAACATCAAGTACCAATCGTCTCAGAAGAGTGAAGTTGTGTAGACTATGCTTCGATTTAATACGACATTAATATTCAGAAAAAGTGACATCAACTGTTCAATTAAGATTGTTTTAATTGACAATTTCTTATGAATTTTAAGATTTATTTGACCTTTAAGTTTTTTTTTCATTTTTGCTTTAGTCTTAGCTTAGTAGGACTTATTGCTTGCCAAACATTATCAGATCCCAAAGAAGGAATTACTCACCAAATAATTAGACTAGGTTCTGTCCTTGCTTTAGAAGGACAAGAAGAGATTTTAGGGAATAGGATGAAATCTGGTTTAAAAGCTGCACTTGATAACCAATTAGTACAGGCAAAAAAAATTAAGTTAATCTTTGAAAATGATTATTATGAGCCTTCAGTTG
>NZ_JAAHGK010001090.1:0-2654 GCF_010672505.1 Okeania sp. SIO2B9
TGAAGTAGGTGATGCTCTTTTATTAGACAAATTTGTTTGGCATAGAAGTGTCCCTTTCCTGGAAGGAAAATTACAATCAAGAATGGCATACACAATGCGTTTTGTAGATTCCCAAGCCCGCTATTCAAAAACTTTTCTAGATGGTCTTTATTCACTGATAAAAGCTAAGGGTGATGATACTTTAACTTCCTTTGGTTATAAATTAACTGACCTTAAGGATGGTGATTTAATCTCTAAAAGTAAATTTGTTGAATGCTAATTAAATATCGTGTATTATAATGTTTTTCGTAACTACTAAACTAATGAAAACATAAAAAAATAAACTGTTTCTAACCTAAATAGTCCCATAACTTCCTTTAATCCATGCCAAGCCCAATACTGACATTTCCGCCCATGGGAATTGACAAGATTTCGACTCTGTTAGCTCGAAACCAATCCCACTGCCGACCCATTTCTCTAGCTTTTGGTCAATCGGACTTCCCGATTCAAAAATATGTTGACCTGACTTTACAGGCAAAAGATCTAGAAAAAGTACTAGGTTACGGGGATATTGCTGGACAAATGTCACTGCGGGAAAAAATTAGCAGCTTTTACGCCTCTATTTTAGGTGTGGAACTCCCAGTGTCACAGATATTGATAACTGATGGGGCGACTGGTGCATTAGTCTTGGCCCTGGGGCTGTTGGTGCGCCCTGGTAGCGAAGTCATTATACCAGCGGTCGGATATGCAGCATATCCGCGAATTGTGAAGATGTTTGGTGGCATTCCAATATCGGCACCCCTGGATGCAGAGTTTAACCTCTTACCTCACCGACTGGCGGATTTGATAAATGCCAAAACCGCTGCCATAATCCTCAACTCTCCGGGAAATCCCCACGGAAATATAGCGAGTTTGGAAATACTAGCAGAAATTGCTTCATTCGGTATTCCAGTCATTTTCGACGAAGTTTACCAGTTAATGACCTTTGCGGGGGATTTCGCTCCCAGTGGGACGCAACTGCCTGGGGAACATTTCGTTGCCAATGGATTTTCTAAGTCCTTTGCCGTTCCGGGATTGCGTATCGGTTTTCTGATTGTACCGCCAAGCTATGCTGAAGCTGCCGAGAGTGTGAAAGTCTTGTTGAATATTTGCCCGAATCTGATCGGACAACTGTTGGCAGAAAGACTGCTAGAGCGAGCGTCGGTTCTGCTAAAGGCTCATCAAAGCTACTTGCGTCCCTGGCACAATTTTTTCTTGGCCACTTGCGATCGCTACTCTGTCCCAGCACTCAGAAATTCCCAAGCTGGATTTTATGGCATCATACAACTCCCTGAAGGGATGGACTCCATGACAGCAGCATCGATACTCGCCAAAGATTATGCAGTTGCTACTGCTCCGGGAAAGGATTTTGCTGAAACCGACCCTGGTTTTTTGCGCGTCAACTTTACTAAAAGCGGTCAAGATGTGTCCGAGGGAGTAAGGAGGATAGCAGAATTCCTTGCAAAAGTCAACCCTGAACACTTGCGATCGCATTCCCTTGGTGTTTCGAGCTTAAGCTTGAGTTAACGGCAAATGCAAATGAATATGACAGCACTACTACTGGCAAACATTGATTTAGAGGAATTATTTGCACAATTAATGGCAGAATTGAAAAAACGCAAGCCCAATCTAGATTTGCGAATCTGGCCGGAATGCGGGAAACCTGAAGAGATTGAGATTGTGCTGGCATGGTGTCCCCCACTGGGAGTGATGCAAAGATTTCCCAATTTGAAGCTGATTATATCCCTAGGAACTGGGGTAGAAGGGATTTTAGTAGACCCTGACCTGCCCGATGGCATCCCGATTGTGCGTCTAATCTCAGAGAACCAAACATTGGAAATGGTTGAGTATGTTACTTTTGCTGTTTTGCTCTTTCAACGGCGATTTATAGAGTATCAGGCATTGCAGCGATCGCGACGCTGGGAATATCTACCGGCACAAGATGCTAGATCCTTTACAATAGGGATTTTGGGAATGGGTAATCTCGGTTCGACGGTGGCTAAAAAGCTTGCACCCATGAGGTTTCCTGTGCGGGGATGGAGTAGAACCCCCAAAGCAATTCCCGGAGTGGAGTGCTTTCACGGTCATGAACAGTTTAAGCTTTTTTTGAGCAAATGTCGGCTGATCGTGTGTTTGCTGCCCCTAACGCCGGAAACTCAGGGTATTCTCTGCCATGAAACGTTTTCAGCTTTACCGACCGGGGCTTACTTAATTAATGTCGGTCGAGGCAAGCACTTGGTAGAAGCCGATCTATTGAGTGCATTAGATTCCGGCCAAATTGCCTGGGCTTGTTTGGACGTATTCCATCAAGAACCCTTGCCCAAGGACGATCCTTTTTGGTCTCATCCGCGCATTATAGTCACCCCCCATATTGCTGCTATAGGTCCGGCTGAAGAGTTTGCCGTTAGTATTCTGGATGCAATCAATTGCAGTCGCGAGGGAAGACCGTTGAAGAATGCAATTGATCGAAACCGGGGTTACTAAGTCTTAATTTGGTGTTTGCTCAATAGTGGTTAAGTCTATGCCAAAGAAAGACTCTTTGACGATCAACTAATACCAAGCGTGAAAAAATAATGTTACGAATAGTTTAGTCAACTAAAATAGTTTAAGTCAGATGCATATTTGTTCAAATAGAT
>NZ_JAAHGK010001091.1:0-2653 GCF_010672505.1 Okeania sp. SIO2B9
TTAGGTATATCTAATACCATAAGCACACTACTTTCATACATTTGATAATCAATTTCACTAATAGTTTGATAACCTAGTTTTTCAAAAAAAGGAACCAAGTATAATTCGGCATCTACAAAATCAAATTTGATTCCATCTAGCAACTGTTGTTTGTATAATGCTTGCATTATTTTCAACCCTATACCTTTTCCTCTAAAATTACTTTGAACCATAAATCTCCCAGTAATTGATGTATATAAGGTATTTATATCTCCTACTTTTTCCATTTGATAGAGTTTTATATAGTAGTCTAAATCTAAGTTTTCCAAGCCTAAGTCTTTAGTATAATTGCATCTAAATAGTACCAACCAATTGATGATGATCGAGAGCCATAAATAGATTAGCAGATAAGTCCAATAGGTCTTCTACTTTCTTTTGTTGGTGGTTTGGTTCATAGTTTGGAAAATTTTCCAACCATCCTAGTTCTTCTGCATAGATTTGATAGCGCAATTTGAAAATTTATTCTCTTTCTTCAAGAGTCCGAGCTAATCTGATTTCTAACATAGTATTTATATCGATTCAACTTCTGTTATTTTTTCACTTACTTGCGATCAATTTCTATTCTGATTTGATAACAATTTTGAGAACTAAATCTCTGGCAATTACAAACAATAAACAATATTATACCATTTTTTTCATGGCAAAAAATCGTTGGTAGTCATATCAATGTCTCCTTAAACAGAATTGCTTGCTGTTCCACCGAAGGACTCTACAAGCTTTTCAGAAAAGGTTTAAATCTTAATGGAAATGTCTATTAATAGCCAGATAAAAAAGCTAATTGCTGATATCTGACTACTAATTAATTACTCTACAACATTACCGAAGAATTAATAATTAAATAATTCAGGTTTAAAGTCTCCCCTTTCAAGGGTAAAAAAATAAATTTTTTCCCTACCGTGTCAATCCTCTCCCTAAAAGGGAGAGGTAATTATCAATTATCAATTATCAATTATCAATTATTGAACCAATCTTTGTTTTAATACACCTGCTAAACCTGCTATTGGCACTTTCATTTGTTCGCCAGTTCGTAAATCTTTGAAACTACACATATTAGCTGCTGCTTCCTCAGAACCAATAATTATACAAAAAGGAATTTTTTGCTTATCAGCTTGTTGTAATTGTTTACCCACTCCACGACTATCAAAACTGGTTATAACATTCATCCCGCTACGACGCAATTTTTGGGAAACATCTAAATAAGTTGCCATTAAATCTTCTTGCATATTCACAACCATAACTGTTGCTGGAGTAGGAGCAAAAGATTCCAGAATACCCGCCTTTAATAAACGACTCATTAATCTAGTTAAACCAATAGAAATACCAACTCCTGGCATTTTCTCTCCAATAAAAGTTCCGACTAACTCTTCATATCTACCCCCAGAACAAATACTTCCTAAAGCTTCATGTCCGATTAAAGTAGTTTCATAAACTGTGCCCGTATAATAATCTAATCCCCTAGCTATTGATAGGTCAATACAAAAACGTTTGTCTGAAACTCCCAAATTTATGACACCAGAAATTACTGTTTCTAATTCAGAAATTCCCTGAGTTAAAACCTCAGAATTATCCAAAGTTTCTGTCATACTTTTCAGCTTATCCAAAACATCATCAACAGAACCTTTAATATTAGTAAAATCCCCAACTTTTTCTACTTGATATTCAGATAACCCAATTTCTTTCAAAGCTTTTTTAACTTTTACTTCTCCCACTTTTTCCGCAGTATCAACAATCCGAATACAAGACACAATATTCTCTGCTGCTACTCCCACAGATGCAAAAAAACCAGTTAAAACTTTGCGGTTATTAATTCTGATGAGAAAATCACCAATATTAATCGCTTCAAAGATTTCAGCAATAATCGCTGGAACTTGTGCATCATATAATAAACTTAATTTACCTCTACCAACAACATCAATATCACATTGTCTAAACTGTCGAAAACGACCATCTTTTGCCCGCTCCCCTCGAAAAACAACATCCATTTGATAACGAGCAAAAGGGAAATTTAGATCGTTCAAATGCCGAGCAATATAAGCAGCCAAAGGCACAGTTTGGTCGAATTTTAACGCCCTTTCTTCTGAGCCAGTATCTCCAGCTTTTTCCTTTTCTGCTTGACGATTTGGAGGTAGAATAGGAGATAAACCATAAACAATATTATCTCCTTGATTTCCTTTTGCTTGTAGAACCTCTAAACGTTCAACTGCTGGAGTTTCAATAGGTGTAAATCCGTAGCGTTCAAACACCTGACGAATTGTATCCATTAAGTAAGATTCTAATCGTTTTTCACCAGGGAGGAATTCTGTAAATCCACTAGGACAACTATAATTAATTTTATCTGTTTTTGCCATTTTTTACCTCATCTTTAGAGTAGGGGAGTATTCAACAACTAATAATTAATAATTAATAATTAACAATTACCTCTCCTTGAAAGCGGATAGGATTGAGTCAAAGGAAAATTTATTCTTCTCTTGGTCGATTAGATATGGTGAGGAAACTTCGCCATCTCTCGACCGCTTTTTATCTCCTTAAAAAGGGAGGCTTTAGACCACAATTTATCGGGAAAAATATAAATAATTAACGCACTACTGGCTATTAATTATTAAAAGGATTATTC
>NZ_JAAHGK010001092.1:0-2648 GCF_010672505.1 Okeania sp. SIO2B9
TATTAATAATTAATAATTAATAATTAACAATTACCTCTTCTTTTCAAGGAGAGGATTAGACTCTTAAGGAAAATTTTTTCTCCTTTCAAGGAGAGGCTTTAAACCTTAATTATTCGGTAATTTTTCAATAGTGAAAATTTAGTTTACGTTTTTGTTATCTTGTCTCGCTTAGAGCCAAACAATCTTGTTTTGCCCAATAAAGATAGATAGGGGTATCTGCGCTGGGCAAAGTTCCTTGTGTACTGGGCTGCCTGATCGTCATGCGATCGCCTGACAACAAATTTACATGATAATATACATGAGTCCCCATATACATAACATTTATTAATCTACCTTCAAAGCAATTTTCTGATATATCTAGGGAATAAAGACTTAGCTCTATTTTTTCTGGCCGCACACTGACGACTACGGTAGCACCTGCATAAATCTCTCCGTTTTTTGCCTCTTCACTAACTGTTGATTGTTGTACAACAATTTTAATACCACGATCTGTCTTAACTACTATATTTGAATGATCGATAAATTCAACTCGACCCTGAAATAAATTCGTCTCTCCAATAAAATCTGCTACAAAAGGACTTTCAGGGTGCTCGTAAATTTCTTGAGGAGAACCTATCTGCTCTATTCTACCTTCGTGCATCACGGCAATACGGTCAGACATACTCATAGCTTCTTCTTGGTCGTGAGTTACCATCACAAATGTAACGCCTAAATCTTGATGTAAGCTAGACAATTCCATTTGCATTTGTTTGCGTAGTTTCAAGTCTAGGGCACCAAGAGGTTCATCTAATAATAATACTGCTGGACGATTTACCAACGCCCTTGCTAAAGCTACCCTTTGTTGTTGCCCACCAGATATTTGATTGGGATAGCGATCGGCAAATTTTTCCATTTTCACCAGTCGTAAAACTTGTGCCACTTTTTCTTCGGTTTCAGTTTTTCCTACACGTTTAATTCGTAGTCCAAAGGCAATATTATCTTTGACGCTGAGATGATTAAATAGAGCGTAGCTTTGGAAAACAGTATTTACAGGGCGACGGTAAGGAGGAGTTTGATTCATGGATACTCCCCTAATCATTATTTCACCTGCTGATGGGGATTCAAACCCAGCAATTAAGCGTAATGTTGTAGTCTTGCCACAGCCAGAAGGGCCAAGAATACTAAAAAATTCTCCTTGACGGATATTCAGGTCCACACCTCTTACTGCTGTATGGCCTTCAAACACTTTGAATACTTTATGCAGTTCAACGTCATTTTGGGTGTCGGTTATTGTTGTCCCTAGATTAAGTGCAGTTTGAGTCATGGTTGCTATGTCATAAGTGGGAAAGTTACTCTGGAAATCTGGGTCTTATTGAATTTAAGTGTAATATTTTTCAGTATTTTAGCAGTTCTGGCTATTGCGCTTCATCTATTTGGGTCAGGACTTATACCATTTTAATAAATGTTTGCTACAAATAGCTAGGATATTTCTTAGAAGTCAACCCACCCCTCGCCCCTCCCCCTCCCAGAAGAGGAAGTCAGGAAGACTGAGTCACATGGGAATAGTTTCAATACCAGTTTTTAGCTAGGAAATTCTCTTTTTCTCTTGTTGCGCTACTAGGTGCGACTGGTGTGGTCGCGGGGTCGCACCGCTCTCTTGGTCGATTGGATATGGCGAGGAGACCCGTTCTTACAGACCCGCTCCGAAGATCGCCATCCCACCCTACGGGAAGCTACGAAGATCGACCGCTTTGTCAAAGGGACATCTCCTGCAAATATCTTTATAATCATGCTGATTATTCGTAACATTCTTTTTTCATGCATGGTATTACGCATAACCACTAAATATAGTAGGGGTTAACGGCCGTTAACCCCTACAAATTTTGAATTGTTCTGCTTTTTAGTTGTTTGTCTAGGAAATGAAAAATCTTATTTTTCATGTTTTTAATCTCCTACTGCAAAAATCTGTTGGGCGGTTAATTTAAGCTCTGGAAATGTAGGATAAATAATTTTTTCATCTCCTCTAAATTGTTGTACTTGATATTCTTCGTCAATTAACTGATAAATTGACAAAGTAGGTTTTTTGGGTTGCCTATATAATGTTTTTCCCTAATCCAACTATCCAATATTCTGGTATTTCTAAACCCTCATAATCAATTAATTTATGACCATAAATTACGCCAATTTGTACTCACAAGTTCAATAATTAGCTTACAGCGGTTTTCATTGAGTAATTGTGGAACGTTTTTTCCATAAAGGCTCATCTTTTAAAGCAGATTCATCCAGAAAAATTACGTCTGGATTATCACCAGATTTATTTGTATATATCGGTTTAACAATTGCTTGTCTGGGAATAATATAAGGAAGTTCAAGAAGTTCGATTTGTACTCCTAGTTTAAGGGCGAGAAAACCTGCTACTTGTTCGTGAGTTCCTGTAGACTGTATTTCAAAAACAACTCCATTTTGTAATTAATCACGACCATAACCATCTGGATACCAATCTGAAAATTCATCCAAGGTCATTAATTGTGGGGTAGCTTCTACAATCATATTAATCTCTTTTATGTAATTTTATATTAGTTCTATTCTACGATATTAATTGAGCGTTAAATTTTAGCTCTCATTTCTAGAAAATTTATCGAATAATGAAGGTTTAAAGATGAAGTTGT
>NZ_JAAHGK010001093.1:0-2648 GCF_010672505.1 Okeania sp. SIO2B9
GTTAGAAGAAATTCTGTTTGAGCGTTGTCAAGTTCTTTTAACACAGCAATTTGCAATCAAGGCTATAACCCAGTACCATTGGTGGCCGAAAATTCAGGTTTAATTACTCCGATGCTACCGGATTTGATATGACATCCTCTCTGGTCTAAAGACGCGGAGATTCCTACCGAACCTTAGTTCTTCGGCGAGTTTACGTTTTGCTAGCGCAAAGCTCCGCTAATACAGGGTGCTGCTTCCTTGGCGGTAGTCTGATGCTTCCCTCCACGTCTGTTTTGAGTCTCCGCAATTTGCAGCTCCTCCTCCGGAGGCATGTCCAAGGAGCGACTAATATATTTATTGCTGCATTTTCATCCTGGTCGTGTTTAGCTCCACAACCCAGACACTCCCATTCTCCTACTTTCAGGTCTAATTTCCCACCAGGAAAACGGCAACATGAACACACTTGGGTAGTCGCCTCCCAACAACTAATTACTCTTAGCTCACGACTGTACTTTTCTGCTTTTCCTTCTAACTAATCAGGTACGAAATTGTCTCCAGCCTAAATCACTTATGGCTCTGGACAATTTCCGGTCTCTTGGTGCGCGTTCCCTCTCTTGGTCGGCGTTCCTATGGCGAGGAGACCGTTCCCTACAATCCCGGAACGGGAACGCCGGGTTCCGACCGCTTGCGACTGGTGTCGTCGCGGGGTAGCACCGCTTCTTAATCATACCAGAAACGTTTCCTTCGGAATGCTTCGCAAACAAATCTTCCAGAATAATTGTTTGGTTTTCACGAATTATTTCAGTGGATAATTTATGTAGAAAATCGGTTCTAGTGTCTTTTAATTTGGCATGTTTGCGTAGCATGACCTAGGAAAATTTAGCCACCCTAAGTCTGGCTTTTTCGTATCTTTTAGATCCTTGAGTTTTCTTAGATAATGATTTACTGAATTTCCTATATTTTTTAATTCGTTTTTTTAATAGAGTTGTTGGGAAATAACAATTGAACAATGCTCAAAACCTTATAGAATAAGCTTTTCATGATTCTAGAACTGAAAAACGCTATAAACTTTGACCAATAACGGTTTTAGCCATTTTTTTAGCTTAATTCCCAACAACTCTAATGGTTTTGGCGCATCTACTTTTTCACCATTACTGAATGTGGCAAAAGTTTTGATTCCTAAATCTATGTCTACTGAATTTCTAAATTTTAGTAGTATTTGCGGTGGAATTTCTACGACAAAACTCAGAAAATATCTGTTAGCTGCATCTTTGATGACTGTTACTGATGATGGTTATCCTGGTAAAGGTCTTGACCAGACTACTTTGAAAAACCCTATTTTCGCTAAGTATACTTTGTCTTCATGTACTTGAAAACCTCTTAAGGTAAACCTAGCAGTTTGTCTTGACCTTCGCTTTTTGAATTTGGGAGGTTTAATCGCTTTACCTTTTCTTTTACCTAGGGACATTGCATGCAAGGTCCGTACACTAAAAAAGTTTTGGTAAGCCTGGTTTAAATCATTTAATCATTGTTGTAATGGGACTACAGAAACTTCTGACAACCATTCTCTATTTTCTGTTTTTTTTGCTTGAGTAATAAAGAGTTTTTGTAGTTCAGAGTTACTTGGTTTTTTCTCACCTAAAATATACTTTTCCTGATAGCAAGCTAGGCTATCGTTCCAGATTGTGCGGACACAACCAAATAGCTTTGCTAATCGGTGTTTTTGTCCAACTGTTGAATCAATTCGATATTTGTACCTGGCTTTAATTATTATCGTTTTCAACTAACAATGATATAGCATATTTGTGGGTATCAAATCAAATCAAAAGTCCCCCTAGAAGGGGAAGGCGTAACTACCCAGTTTTTCGGTGAAACTCGATCAGATTGTGTTTATAATAATACTTTAACGATTGCTTAAGGATTAAAAAGATACTGATGACTGCAATTCAATTTATTCAAGGTGTTGATGAAGAGGCTATACCAGAAGTACGTCTAACCCGTTCTCGTAGCGGTAATCAAGGAACAGCTACATTTATTTTTGAGAATCCTAAGGCTTTAGGCCAAGATGTTACTGAAGATATTACAGGAATGTATATGATTGATGAAGAAGGCCAAATTACCAGTCGCGAAGTTAAGGCCAAATTTATCAATGGTGAGCCGAAAGGGCTAGAGGGACTTTATGTGATGAAATCTAAAGAAGATTGGGACCGTTTTATGCGGTTCATGGAGCGTTATGCTAAAGATCATGGTTTAGAATTTAATCAGGCTTGATTTGTTCCCCAGACCAGTAAGTAACTTTTGAGTCTGGGGCTAACTGCTAAAAGTGAAGTGCCCATAAAGATATCTCTGAAAAAGGTGGTCTTATACCAATTTGATAAATGTTTGCTACAAATCGCTTGGTCATTTATTAGTTAGGTAGGACTCAGGTAGGGTAGCAGTCGAATTGGCAACGTACAAGAGTCAGAATTAATAGCTTTGATATCGTTATGTAAATCCTATATTATTTTTTAGTCCGTGTTGTCAATATTTGTTAAGACTGCCAAGGATTTAAAAGCAGTGAACCATAGGACTCATTAAATCCAAAGTGGAATTTTAAGGGTGTACCCATGACAAGGGACGTTTAAGAGAGGAGCCGTGATGAGGTGAAAGTCTCACGTCCGGTTCTGAAG
>NZ_JAAHGK010001094.1:0-2641 GCF_010672505.1 Okeania sp. SIO2B9
TGGCTAATATAACCAAATAATCCTGTCTGCGTTGTAACTCAAAAGCAAAAATTAAGAAGTTTGTCCCACAGCTTCCCACTCTTGAGGAGTATAAGTTTTTAATTTTTGCTTTTGAGTTACAACGCAGACAGGATTATTTGGTTATATTAGCCATAATTGATTAACTTTGATAATTTGCCTCAATATATCAGGCAAGTTAATAGTATCTATAAATCAAACAGCACTCGGCTATTTAGTTAAGGTAAAGATATCAGCAATAGGTTGGTATCAGCTAAATGCTGAATGCTTAGATGAACATCTTCTATTTGAGGAAATAGCTATGACTCTAACTCCAGAATTGAAAGCCAGAATTGATGACTTAGTTACTAAGAATAAAATTATGGTTTTTATGAAGGGTAATAAGTTGATGCCCCAGTGTGGTTTCTCTAACAATGTTGTACAAATATTGAATATTTTAGGAGCTACCTATGAAACTTTTGATGTGTTAGAAGATCCAGAAATTCGTCAAGGAATTAAGGAATATTCTAGCTGGCCAACAATTCCCCAGGTTTACATTAGTGGCGAATTTATCGGTGGCTCTGATGTGATAATTGAAATGTTCAATAAGAATAAAGAAGAACTAGAGCAAAAGGTAGCAATTGCTTTAGCCTCTTAGACACTCTGTATTTGTCAATCTAAAACTATTAAAAAAAAGAATGAAGGGCGTTATTCAATACCCTTCATTTTTTAATTACAACTACTTTAATTTAGTAATAATCTACTTCAGTTTCAGTTTGTAATGCTGGCATTTCAAAATTTGAAGGGTCGTATATGTAGCGAGTTGTTTCTTCCTCCAATCTATTAATTAAAAATGGTTCGATCGCTTTTGAGATTCTCAAAGATGCTAGGTAGCCATCTAAATATATACGCATCTCCTCATAGCGGTAACCACGGTTCCACATTTCGACGAGGGCGTCAGTGAGTTTTTGATAGTGGCGAATTGTTAGAGCGTCGGTTAACATGACCTTTTTATTCTCAGAATTAATGGTTATATTTTCAGTTAAAACCTAGTCTTTAGGTTAATGTAATTTGATTTTTAGTGCAACTTCTAGTGTTTTTTTTAGATTAGTGTTAATTAACTATAAAGTTGGTATTACACATTACAGGAACACTTATAGCTGAACATTTTCTTGACTATTATTTTTGCTGCTTTTATTTTAAAACAATTTCCTCAACCCTCTCAACTCTTTAGTAGACTTATAAATCTATTGATTACCAGTCCATCTTATTTCTACAATAGATTTATTGTAGTTTCCGCTAATTTTCAAAATAAATTCAAAAATATTGAGTTGGAAAAAAAATAAAATATGTGATATAGTGAAATGTTGAATACACTAGATAACTTTGATTTTGGTCGTGCAAAATATTAGGAATTAGGGAAAATTTTGCCTGGAACACTGTTGATATAGACTAGATTTTGATAGCTGTAAGGCCAATAATTAATTGACAATTGATTCATCGCACATTGAGAAGAAGTCAGAAGAAAGAAGTAGTAATCAACCGAGAAAAATTAAGTAGGAGGTTTTACCGCAAGGAAGTAAAAGTTGATTAGTTTTGATTAAAGTATACTTGTGGGAAGTCGCTCAAAAATAATCACTGTTAGTTTTGCAGAGGAAATATCTAAGCAGTGACCTATGTTACAAAACTCTTACTAGACTTTATGTTAACTTAGTAGTAGCTAATTATAGGAAAAGCCATTAGGAATTAAGTGGGAGCTGCTTGTATTCTAATTTTAGAAGGAAATCCGCGTTTGCGATCGCTGCTTGGTTGGCATTTGCAGCAAACAAACCACTCTGTACATCAGTCAGCGAATATTCATCATGCCAAGCAATTAATACATAGTCATTGCCCAAATCTAGTAATTATGGAAGCTGACCTACCTGATGGAAATAGTCTCGAATTTTGTCAGTGGGTTCAGCAACAGCAAAAGTCCTTAATTTTTATGCTCTCCTCGCAAACAACTGAAGCAGATATTGTCGCAGGATTAAAATCTGGAGCAGATGACTATCTCACCAAACCTTTTGGTATGCAAGAATTTATGGCCAGAGTAGAAGCACTACTACGTCGGCAGAGGAGCATTAGTTGTAGCCCACCTATAAGTATAGATTATGGTGACTTGATTATTGATTTAGTACATCGTAGAGTTAAATTGAACGGCAGTTTAATTGATTTAACTCCACAAGAATTTAGTCTCCTTTATGTCTTAGCTCAATCAGGGGGAATACCCCTAACTCGCTCACAATTACTACACAGAGCATGGCCAGACTCTATAGATAATCCTCGTACCATAGACACCCATGTACTATCTCTGCGAAAAAAAATCGAAATTGACCCTCGCCAACCTAGTCTAATTCAGACAGTTAGGAATGTAGGATATAGGTTCAATCGAGAAATCTTAACTATAAATACATGGGAACAGAATTATCAGAGCTATAGACAACCTCAAAAAGTTACACCTGCTTAATATTAGACTTGTGGCTTTATAACTTAAAAATTCCCCAAAACCTTGTTCTGTAAGGATTGTAGCTATTGGATGGTAAAAATGCTGGGAATTATTGCTCTGTCTAGGTTAGAGTGATTTTTTCCCTTTATTTAGCGACAG
>NZ_JAAHGK010001095.1:0-2637 GCF_010672505.1 Okeania sp. SIO2B9
TTATAAATCTGATGTCTGACCTGACTCAATTACTTGGAGATTATACTGACCCCTACCTGTTTTATCGTAAGAATTAACTATTACACGATATTTACCTGTAACAGTTAGAGTAATTGTTAGTTGAGAATTTGTATTTTTTTGACTAACATCATCATGTTCTCCCAGTAATTCACCAGTAGGACTAAATACTGCTAAATAAGTATCAAAGTCAGGACTTTCTAAGATTACAGTTACTACTTGACCTGTTGTTCCTTCAAAAGTATGTTCATCATAAATACTTTCATCAGATGGAAGTACTAAGTCTCCATCACTCAGTGTTCCTTCTAGCTGTAATATTTCTTTTCCAACTTTTTGTTCTTGGGTAGAAGGAGTAGTTTCTTCTGGAGTTGGAGTAGTTTCTTCTGGAGTTGGAGTAGTTTCTTCTGGATTTGGGGTAGTTTCTTCTGGAGTTGGGGTAGTTTCTTCTGGATTTGGAGTAGTTTCTTCTGGAGTTGGAGTAGTTTCTTCTGGAGTTGGAGTAGTTTCTTCTGGAGTTGGAGTAGTTTCTTCTGGAGTTGGAGTAGTTTCTTCTGGAGTTGGAGTAGTTTCTTCTGGAGTTGGAGTATCCTGAACTAAAATTTCATTAGCATAGCTAGAATTGATAACCACCGGATGAAATAGAAGGATAGGGAAAAGTAAAGTTTTTCCCATAATACTTAGTAGACCAAAAGGAGCGATCGCCCAAAATCTTGCTTGACGCATTAATCACCTCAAATAAATATACTACTTAAATTCTCCAACTAGTCTACTAGCATAGTGGGAAATAATCACGAATAATTATTAATTGAAAAAGTTTAGGGTAAATTTTAGTTAGTAATTACAGAGTATCACTATAATCATCTTTTTTTTATTTTCAAACCAATACTTGTACTTAACTTATTAACTGTTTGATTTTGCTGTAAGACAATTTGTTGCACTTCCTAGAAATTCATGTTTCCTATAAATAAATTTTTTGAGAAAATTGCTATTATCCGCTCATTATGACATTTTAAATCAATTTAATATTTCATATAAAAAAAATACAGTCCCTTGATTCTCCTAACCTCTAGCTCCTCTCTAAAAAAGGGGAGAATATGTGGCAAGAAGTTTTAGTATTTCATCTCAATACATCTTATTGGGTTTCCGTTCCTCAAACCTACTTATATCTACTAACTACTGTACTGGCAAACGACTATTTACTATTTAGGTGACTTTAAAAGTCAAAATTTTTTCATCCTCCTTTGTCGATATTTCTGGTCAAAAATTTTTTTTAACCTTCATATCCCTATCTATCAATCAGTAGATAAAATTTCAGACAATTTATCTATAGTAATTTATCCTTTCACGCTCAAAGAAAGGTCTAATTCTGGGTGAAACAGACTCAATTTTCAACCGATATTCTCCTGACTCTCCTGCTTCATAAGAATTTGCTAATAACTTGTAAGTTCCATTTTCTGGTAGCGTAATCACAATTCTGGCATTTTTTTCTCCACCACTATCATCATCTTGAGCTAATTCTTGACCATTTGAACTTAATAAAATCAAGTAAGAATCTATTTTATTACTACTCATATCAATAGAAATCTTTTGACCTGCTAAACCTTCAAAAGCGTAAAGGTCATAATAACTATTGTCTACAGGTAATACATTAGATTCACTGTCCAAATTGCCCTTTATTTCTATTAAACCATTAAGGTCTAATTTTTCAGCCTGTCTCTCATCAAACATTCCTGTTTGCTGTTGAGCTACTAAAGGCGCTCTTCCTTCTCGAACCGCTCTTAGAAACTCTGGGACTCTATCCATAGATATAGCAAAACCAATGCCAATATTACCCCCTAATTGACCACGAGTAAATATAGCAGTATTGACACCAATAAGTTCTCCAGAACTATTCAATAGTGGCCCCCCTGAATTACCAGGGTTAATAGCTGCATCTGTTTGGATCAATCCTCTTTCTCGATCTATACGACTAACTATTCCTACAGTAAGAGTACCTTGAAATCTGCCAAAAGGATTTCCGATAGCAAAAGCTCGCTGACCTACTTTTGTCGAACCTGGACGAGCTATTCTAATAGTAGGAAGGTTTCTTTGTCCTCGAATTTTGAGAACTGCTAAGTCTAAATCTTCTTCACCAAAACCTATGACATCTGCTGTAACTTTTCTACCATCTGCTAAGGTAATTTTGACCACACGGCCTTGAGATACGACATGAGCATTTGTTAATACCATTCCTTCGGGACTGATAATGGCACAACTACCATTAGTTTTATCTGTATCTATGGAAACTACTGCTTGACTAGCTTGTTCATAAACACGAATATTAGTTTGTTCTTCTAGACTCAGAGAAAGTAGTGTTTCTTTTCGGTTTTTATTCAGGGGTCTGGGAATTGTATCCACTTTTATTTGAGCTTTGACTGGAGGAAAATTACTTAAATTCACACCAACTGCTACTACTATAAGTATTCTTAATGTGGTTTTTGACAAAAATTTGGCATTCATTGTTGCTTGTCAAGTCTAGTTTATATTTAATATTATTACCCAGTAATTTTTTGAAAAATAGAGTTAGGAGTTGAGTAGCCAATAGACAGAATTAATGAGTGAGTTATTCAGCAGTTGCCA
>NZ_JAAHGK010001096.1:0-2636 GCF_010672505.1 Okeania sp. SIO2B9
ATAGAGAGAAAAGTAGCGTTAGCGTCAAATGTGAACATACAATATCTGGCGTGAAGAGATATAATGCAGGGAGAGGATTGTATCGAAATCACATTAAAGATGCGCGACGATCGCTTCATGTTCACTGTGGCTGGACTCTGGAATTTCTACTTAATGGCAGGATAATTTAATCAGTGAAAACCAGAATTTTCCCATTTCACTTTAAGGTTTTATTTCGCGACAAGTCTATTGTATGTGTTTGTGTGTGTTTTGTTGCGTTGCCCCTATATACTTAGGGGCTATTTTTTTTGTTCGCGTTCGCTGCAATAAAGCTTGACATTATGTCCTATTTTCTACATATCTTGTCTATGCATCATTAGCAGCAAGACCTACAGCAGTTAAAGTACCTTCAAAACTCAAGAATTAAACTACCGCCACTTTCACGTCAATATTACCAGCAATCGCTTTTGAGTACGGACAGAGTTGATGAGCTTGAGCAACGACCTGCTCCGATGTTTCACGCTCTGAGTTTGGCATTTCCACTTTTAACTCAGCAGCAAGCTTATATCCACCATCTGCTGGATCTCTGCCAAGAGTGACGACACGTCACCGTTGCCTTAGACGCATCGACCCGCATCTTTCTGGCAACCAAAGCCAGTGCCCCATGAAAACAGGCGGCGTATCCAGCAGCAAACAGTTGTTCTGGATTGGTTCCTTGACCCCGACCACCAAGCTCTTGAGGCATCGCCAGTTCTAAGGCTAATAATCCATCCTCACTTTCCGCATGACCTGACATCCGGGCGTGTTCTTCTTGCCCCGGTGTTACAGTGACCACAGCCGTATACAAAGACTTCATTTCAGCCCCTTCGTATGGCTGTTCTAATTGCTGCATCAGTTTCTCTGTATCAGGGTTCATAATTCCTCGCTTTTCCGAACAATGCTTCAAGTACCATAATACTACGAGTCGGGGCACGGGTTCGTGTAAAATCAGGCTACATCTCCTGAAAGCTTTGTTATAATTCAGTTTTAATGTCCAGCCCAGAACGGAAATCAGCAGAATAAGTAATTTTATATTTCATCAAAACTCCAATAGGTCAGACATTTCAGCTTGTGGCTGCTGGAGATTATCATCGTACACCATCAAGGTCTTGGGGTCAGCATGACGGCTAAAACTTTGGGCTTTCCTAATATTCCCACCATTACGTTCCAAAACTGCTGTAATGGCAGAATGTGACCGCTGAGTGCTAATCAATGTGTAAGAAAATTCACCTCCACCCACAATAAAAAGTTAATTGTGTAAGAAAATTCACCTCCACCCACAATAAAAAGTTAATTGTGATAACTCATGCACATTTTCCCACTTCCCCAAAAACTAGGAGATGATAAAAATATAGAGCAGGACTTACATAAAAGCACTTAATATAGTGGTTTTATCTGGTAAATGACCAATTAATGCGCTATATATAGATTTACTTCCTAAGTCCTGCTCAATTCAAAAAACAAGGAGAAAATTATGCTTGCTGGAACTCAAACAACTACTACTCGTGCTACTCTTACCCTTGGTAGCACTGGTGAAGATGTGAAATATTTACAAACAGTTTTGAATGCCATTGTTGCTAATAATAGCTTAGTAGTTGATGGAATATTTGGTAATCTTACAAAGGAAGCTGTCATAGCTTTTCAAAAACGATATGGTTTAACTGCGGATGGAATTGTGGGTCCCCAAACTTGGGGATTAATAGATACAGGGAAAATTGCCCGCGCTACTCTGTATTTTGGTAGCACTGGAGAAGATGTAGAATATCTACAAATATGGTTAAAGGCTGCTGGATTTCGTTCTTTGGTAGTTGATGGAATATTTGGTGTAGCAACAGAAGAAGCTGTGAAGAATTTCCAAAAATCCTCTGGTTTAACTGTGGATGGAATTGTTGGTCCCCAAACTTGGGCAAAATTAGAATCTATCAATGTTTAGAGTTGAATTCACTAATCAAAACTAACAAAACCATAGCTATGGCTAAAGTAGCTATCAACAAACCATTTTTTTACCAGCATTCAGTCTTCAGCTAAAATTCGGGGGTGAAAATCCCCATTATACGACTTGAAAACTGATTACTGATTGCTAACCTAATCTTCAACTAAACTAAGGAATTTTCTCAAATGACTGTATCAACTTTGCCAGTATTAAAAGAAGGGGATAGTGGAGATGCTGTTCGCTTTCTTGAACAGTTACTATCCTCAATCTATTGGTTTGGTTTCCAACAAGGTAGACCATCTCTGATTACAAGTAATGTGAAATTTGATGCTCAGTACGATAATCAATGCCAACAAATAGTAACTGAGTTTCAGGAAAATTATAACGCCATTTTTCCTTTTCCATCACCTGACATCACAGTAGATGGAGTGGTAGGTCCCCAAACATGGAAAGCGTTAGGTGATGCTATCTTCAAATACACTTATTAAAACTTAAACACTCTTGTTGCTACATCTCTAGATATGACTGCAACAAGAATGTACAAACTCTTGGAGTTTAGTCCTGGGGTTCCTGACCAAATCGCTCTAATTTCTCATACTCATCTATCCTAATACAGGAGAATTAACAATGACTTTAAGTGTTTCAAGTTCTTTTTCTTTACCAGTTTTACGCAACGGAAGCACCG
>NZ_JAAHGK010001097.1:0-2634 GCF_010672505.1 Okeania sp. SIO2B9
TAGTTATTTATTATTGGTATATAGCATTTACATTTTAAATATGAATATAGAATTAAATATTTGAGAGGAAATATTAATTGAAAATAGTATGAGGGAAAAACAGCATTTTTTTACTAAAAAAATAACAATCTATTATAATAAATTACCTGATAAATTATATTTAAATCAATAATTATTTAAGCGTTAAAATTGCTATCACTAAATAATTAATTACTTTTTTATGGGATATTTACTGCTAACAATTAAAGGGAAAACTAAGTAATAAATATATTTAAATATATTTATTAAAAATTCCAAAAAATCAAAAATAAACTAATATAAATTATGTTGATATCGGAGCTTATTGCAATGATAAAGTAGGATGTGATAGACTTATAGAGAGTTAATTAGTACCTTTTTATCAGCATATTTAGTATAAAAATCATAAAAATCAACCCTTTTTTCTTAATTAATTTTACCTATGTATTCTACACAAGCATTCTAATAATTTGCATAAGATTTATGAATTACATAGAAAAAATCAATCATTTACTTAAACCATCTGTTAATCTAACTAATTTAGCTATAGATTTATTTGCTGGATGTGGTGGTTTATCTCTCGGTTTTGAAGCCCAGGGATTTCAAACTTATGGTTTTGAAATGGATGCCGATTGTTGTGCAACTTATAATAAAAATCTCAAAGGTAATTGCACTAAAATTACTCTTTCTTCTGAAACAGAATTACCTCCGGCAAATGTAATAATTGGCGGTCCTCCCTGTCAACCTTTTAGTGTTGGGGGAAAGCAAAAGGGTTTGAAAGATTCGCGAGATGGTTTTCCTATTTTTATTAATGCAGTGGCAAGATTACAGCCGGAAATTTGGTTATTTGAAAATGTAAGAGGTTTACTTTATCGTAATAAATGGTATTTAGATGAAATTACTCAAGCACTTCAATCTTTGGGTTATATTATTGAGGTTAAATTGTTAAATGCTGTTGATTTTGGTGTGCCTCAAAATCGTCAACGAGTAATAGTTATTGGGCATAAAGGTGAGTTGAAATTTCCTCAAGTTTTAGACAAAAAAGTAACTGTTGGAGAAGCATTAGGAGAAATGGCATTCCATGCACCTCCAGAGTCAAAATTTCTGACTCCAAATATGGATAAATATGTGGCAAAGTATGAAAAAGCTTCTAGTTGTAAACAACCTCGTGACTTGTATTTAGACAAACCTGCGAGAACTTTAACTTGTCGAAATATTTCGGCTCCTACTGGTGATATGCACCGGATAAAATTGCCGGATGGGAGAAGAAGGCGTTTGTTATTAAGGGAGGCAGCAAGATTACAAAGTTTTCCTGACTGGTTTGAATTTGTAGGAAAAGAAACCAGTTGTTTTAATCAGATTGGAAATGCAGTTCCTCCTTTATTTGCTTTTCATTTGGCAGGGAGTATTAGGAGCTATTTAGAATCTAGGAAAAGATTCTCGCCAGAGGAAATTTCACAAAAAATTATGCCTGTACAATTATCATTACCTTTTTAAGAGATAAAAATGCCTCAAATTCCCCAAGATATTACTAAGTCAGATAAGTCTAAACAATTTCAAAAGTTAATCAATGAAGCGTTATATATTATTAGTAAGTTTGGTGTACCTCTTGAGGGGATGACTAAAAGACGATTGGAAAGAATGGCAATGGCTTTTTTAGCTGTAGCCAAAGTTAAGAAAACTAATGAATGGGCAAAAATTGATAATTCTCATGCTTTAAGAACTAGGGAAATTATTAGGTACTGGAATAATTATTTTAATGAAAAAATATCTGAAAGTTCTTATGATGATATTCGAAGGAAAGATTTAAAATTAATTGTTCTTGCAGGAATTATTATTCCTAGTGCTGCTAATCCAAATTCAGCTAGAAATGATGGTACAAGATCTTTTGCTTTAAATCCCGATATTGCTAATCTAGTTAAAAATTTTGGCTCAAATAATTGGGAAGAAGAGGTTGATATTTTTTTAGCTAATCTAGTCACTCTAGAACAACAACTTTCTAGTCAACGAGAAATAAGTTTAATTCCTGTTAATTTTCCTTCTGGTAAAGTCTTAAATTTTAGTCCTGGCAAACATAATGAATTACAGAAAGCAATTATTGAAAGTTTTTTACCTAGATATGGTTATGGTGCAGAAATTTTATATGTCGGCGATACAGCTAAGAAGTTTTTACATTTAGAAAAAAACAAACTGAAAGAACTAAACTTTTTTGAATTATCTGATGGAGAATTACCCGATATAGTAGCTTATTCAGAACAGAAAAATTGGCTTTATTTGATAGAAGCTGTTCATAGTTCAGGGGTAATTTCTAATGTACGTTTATTAGAATTGAAAAAATTGACAGAAAAATGTCAGGCTGACATAATTTTTATTACAGCTTTTCTAGACCATAATACTTTTCGCAAATTTGCTGCTGAGATTGCTTGGGAAACAGAAGTTTGGATTGCTGATGCACCAGACCATATAATTCATTTTGATGGTGAAAAATTTTTAGGTCCTTATTCTCAAATAACTAATACTTGAAAGAAAATGATGAATGAAATTAACTGGCAATTATTCTGGATATTAATGATTTTACATTGTGTTATTGGTACTGCTGCTGCTTTTGTAGCAAAA
>NZ_JAAHGK010001098.1:0-2624 GCF_010672505.1 Okeania sp. SIO2B9
TGCCGCCAAAGCCTTAAAAATGGCTAGAACCCTTAGTAACTCAGGATTTATGCCTTTTCGACGTGAAAACCTCTACCCATCTATATCTGAGCCTATTTTCTGCCTTTATTTTATGTAAGTCCCAATGAGAGCGGGTCTCGGAGCTGGCCGACCATCGACCAAGAAAAGAAAAAATTTTCCTTTTATTCAACCCTCTTCTTTTCAAACAGAGGTAATAATTAATAATTAATTATTAATTATTAATTATTAATTGTTGAAGCCTTCCTTCTTCCCTCTTCCTTCCTCAATAAAATAAGGATACAAAAATGTCGATCAACTGCCCAGTTTGTGGCGCAGAAAATTCTGATACTGCCATTACCTGTCGTGCTTGTGGTTGCCCTTTAACGAATATAAATTCTGTAGGATATCAACTACCTAGTGGCACTTTACTTCAGCAAGGTAAATATAGAATAGAAAAAACATTAGGTGAGGGTGGTTTTGGCATTACTTACAAAGCAACTGATTTAGAAAATTTTACCGATGTTGCGATTAAAGAACTTTGCCCAGATAAGTTTCTGAGACATGGCATAAATATTATTTGGCCTCCTTCTATTACTGCCAAAATTAAGCAGGAACAAATCCAAAAATTTAAGATAGAAGCAGAATATTTACAAAAATGTGTCCATCCCAATATTGTTAAAGTAATTAATTGGTTTGAAGCTCATAATACAGCTTATTTAGTAATGGAATTTGTCAGAGGTAAACCCCTGTCTAAAATTTTGCAAGAAAAAGGTAAGCTACCAGAAAATATCGTCAAAAAATATTTTATTCAAATTGCCGAAGCTTTACAATTGGTTCATGCCAATAATTTTCTGCATCGCGATATTAAACCGGATAATATTATTATTAATTTCCTAGATAAAGCTATCCTAATTGATTTTGGTTCCGCTAGAGAATTTTTGGCAGGTTTCACTCATAAAATGACCTCTATGTTGACGCCTGGATATGCACCAATAGAACAATATACTAACTTCGGAAAACCCAATCCTAGTGCAGATTTATATGCTGTTTGTGCTTCAATTTATCATGCTTTAACAGGTAAAGTACCAGTAACATCATCTGCTCGATTAAGTTCAGAAACTTTGATTTATCCACGGCAAATAGAACCATCAATTCGTCCTCAAACAGAACAAATTATCTTAAAAGGAATGAAGATGAATATAGAGGAACGTTTTCAAAGTGCTGAGGAATTAATTAATGCACTTAAAGGTAAGTTTATTTCTCAACAATTAAGTCAAGCTAGACAGATTTTAAAACAAGGAAATTTGACAGAAGCAGTCACAACTTATCAACAATGTTTGTTAAAAGAACCCGATAATGGTATTGCTGCTGTAGAACTGGCAATGCTGTTAGTTTATATTGACGATCGCCAAGCTATTTTTGCTGCTAATCAAGCTATTAAAATTAATCCAAATGATGGTAGAGGCTATGGAGTTTTAGGGCTAATTAGTTGTCGTCAAGAAAATTGGGTGCAGGCACTTCAACAGTTAAAAAAAGCTGTAAATTTATCTCCGGAAGAATCTTGGATACAGGCTAACTATGCTTGGAGTTTAGCAAAATTATCTAGATGGAAAGAAGCATTAATAGTATGCGATCGCTCCTTGAAAATAGATAGTAATTCTGCTTTTGCATTAGGATTAAAAAGCTGGATTTTAGCTAATCAAAAACACTGGTAAAAAGTCATCGGTACTATTCGTCCTGCAATAAAAAATTCCCAAAAATATAATAGTAGCGATGGGTAAGCATTCAGCAGTCAGCTATCAGCTATCAGCTATTGCTTTTAGTTTTAGATAAAAGCTTTAATAATTGAGGCAGAATTTATACTTACTACCAAAGTCGGCTGTAAAGTCTATATTAATTTGAACCTCCTCATAAGAGCTGAGAGCTGACAGCTAATAGCTGAATACTTACAGCGATGGGCAAAAATTACTTTCTTGGTTATACCCTTCTTTGATGTTTGCTATAGACCAAGAATTACTAGGTAAAACTACTCCAGATATAGATAAATGTATTGAATAATGTATTGAATAATTTATTACTAAATTGCCTAACAGTAGTTTTGCTTGGGTATGCAAAGGTTGGAAACTAGGCTGCAAAAATCAATGGCAAGAGGCTATTATTTCTCTAGAAAAAGCTACCAATTTATCTGATATTAAATCTTGGATATTTTTAAATTTAAGCATTGCTTATGAACATCAGGGAAACTATCAAGCTGCCATTCAATTATATAAAAATTTCAGTCAGAATCATCAAAATGAAATTGCTCTATTTCGTTTAGGCACTTTCCTTGGTCGTCAACAACAATGGTTACTCGCTAAATCCTTCCTAGAAAAAGCAATTAAAATAAATCCAAATTATGCAGAAGCTTATCATAATTTAGGGTGGGTGTTGTTAAATATTAAAAATTCTCATGGAGAGATTCAAAACTTACAAGCAATGGAATCAGCTTATGGTCAAGCTATGGAGCTTTATGAACAACAAAATAAGTTAAATTTAGCTAACAGTATTAAACAAGCATTTCAAGTATAGCTGGTCACTACAAATACGAGGCATTTTTAACCAACTTGCCCATAAATGATAGTTGG
>NZ_JAAHGK010001099.1:0-2620 GCF_010672505.1 Okeania sp. SIO2B9
CAAGGTACAGGGTAAATGATGAAAATATTGTAGTGCGGGCATCTTGCTCGCTTCGGGGTGTACCTTATAACAATGGGAAGCGCTGTATTTTGCCTTAAAAGGCGACGTTTTAGACCCAATTATTTGATCAAAAGTTGAAAACTCAGATAAGGCCAGATTTTTCCATCCTTCAGTTCTCTCCCAGATAACTAAAGCCTTCTTCTTTCTTCCTTCTGACTTCTGACTTTTGACTTATAACTTATAACTTCAGGACTTACACAAATTATTAGATAAAACGCTATCTGTAGAGGGAAAATGCCATTTTCCCCTACTAGATATGGCGGTTCTGCGTCAGTCCTGACTTCTAACTTTCTTCCTTCTTCCTTCAAGATGACTATAGTAATTTGCCCTGGAATACACGACTCAAAGCTAACTGAGCAATTCTTGGAGGGACTATTTGTCCATTGGCAAAGTCTCTCTCAATCTGGAGAGTTGTTAATTTGTCCAACTCAAGATTATTCTCCCTATTCTGCTATTGACATTTTGAACTTTTTATGGATAAAAAACCAATTAACTAAAAATGTGCCACTATTATTTATTGCCTTTAGTGCTGGAGTAGTAGGAGCAGTAGGAGCAGCTTGGGGTTGGCAACTACGGGGTGGACAAGTCAAAGCCTTTGTTGCTATTGATGGGTGGGGAATGCCTGTAGAGGGAAACTTTCCTATATATAAGGTGAGTCACGACTATTTTACACATTGGAGTTGGGGACTTTTGGGGACTGTGGATGAAAGTTTTTATGCCCATCCATCTGTAGAACATTTGGAAATCTGGCGATCGCCCCAAACTACTACAGGTTGGTGGTTGCATCAAAACAGTATTGAAGTAAAAACAGCTTCACCAGTAACAGCAGCAGAATTTATCAGAATAATATTAGAAAACTATGGAGAATTAAGCACTTTTTCAGATGGTGAAGTATGTTCAATAATTAATAATTAATAATTAATAATTACCTCTCTTTGAAAAGAAGAGGATTGACTAAGCGGATAGTGAGGTACAGTTTAATACTAATCTCTTTTCGCTATTATCTATTCCCTATTGCCTATTACCTAAAAATTGTGGTCTAAAGCCTCGCTTTTTAAAGGGATAAAAAGCGGTCGATCTTCGGAGCTTCCCGTAGGGTGGAATGGCGTACTTCGGAGCGGCTCTGATAAGAGCGGGTCTCCTCGCTGGCCGACCATCGACCAACAGAAAAGAGACTATTCCTGATGTCAAGCCTCCTTATTGCAGATGTACTGATAACTGATAACTGAAATGACCTAGTTTTTTTAGATGAAACAAACAACAAAACCGCGAGTAAAAATTTGCTGTATTAGCAGTATTGAAGAAGCAAAAATGGCAATTATTTATGGAGCTTCAGCTTTAGGTTTAGTTTCTGCCATGCCTTCTGGAATAGGAGTGATTTCTGAGGAATTAATAGCAGAAATTTCTGCCATAGTTCCACCAGGTGTATGTACTTTTTTATTCACCAGTAAACAGGATGTAAAATCAATTATTGAACAACAGCGTCGGTGTCAGGTAAATACAATTCAAATATGTGACTATCTTACATTAGGAAAATATCAAGACTTGCGAGATGCTATGCCTGGAATTGCTCTTGTACAAGTTATTCATGTTACAGGAGAAGAATCGGTAAAAGAAGCTGTTGAAGTCTCTCCATTAGTAGATGCAATATTATTAGATTCTGGCAATAAATATCTACCAATTAAACAATTAGGAGGTACAGGTAAAGTTCATAATTGGGATATTAGTAAGAAAATCCGGGAATTAGTAGATGTGCCTGTATATTTAGCAGGTGGTTTAAACTCAGAAAATGTCACAGCAGCAATTAAACAAGTTTCTCCTTTTGGTTTAGATATTTGCACTGGTGTCAGAACAAATAATAAATTAGATGAAATGAAACTATCTCAATTTTTTAGTCAGATTTATTACAGTAGTTTTGGAGTTGATGAGGTACAAAATTTTAGGGAGTAGGGACGTTGCATACAACGTCCGTACAGAGTAGGGAGTAGGGAAAAAAAGATTAATTTTAAAACTGTACCTCACTATCCTAAAAAGTGCTGTAATTTAGACAGAGTTCGATATAATCTCTAACTAAATTAAAAACTAAATTAAAAATTTTAATCAGGAAGCAGGAGCTAGTTAAGGTGAAAACAACAGAAAAAACTTCTTATATTAATGTTAATGGCGTTGAACATTACTATGAATGGATAAAGACATCAAATTCCACAGAAAAATCAAAACCAGTAATGGTATTTCTCCACGGATGGGGAGGTTCTGGTAGATATTGGGAAAGTACAGCTAAGGAGCTTTCTAGTCAGTTTGATTGTTTAATTTATGACTTACGAGGATTTGGACGTTCATGTTTACCTCAACCTTCTGCCACTGAGGAAAAAACTATTTTAAAATCCTCAAAAAATCCTACAGAAAAATATTAATTAGTAAGCTATGCAGAAGATTTAGCAATTTTACTTGATGCTTTAAATTTAGAGAAAGTTTATATTAATGCTCATTCTATGGGAGGTTCTATTGCTGCCTTATTTTTGAATATGTATCCAGAGAGAGTAGAAAAAGCAATCTTAAC
>NZ_JAAHGK010000011.1:0-15299 GCF_010672505.1 Okeania sp. SIO2B9
AAGACCAGCTTTGTGCGCTTCGCCAATGGCAGTGGCAATCTTTTGGACCATTCCAATTGCCCAAGATGCCGGCAACGCGGTCGATTTTCTTAGTATCGAGCAGATCGCTTAGACTCAATAACCAAAACCCAGAAGCGGTCTTGTAAGACCAAAACATAAATTCTACCCCGAAGAATTAACCCTTTATCTCTCTCTTCAATCTCTATAGAACTCTCCGCAGTAGTATAAAAAGGAGGTAAAAAAACCCGCTAAATCTAATAAAGGAGACACTACCACCATTTTAACCATATCTTCTACCATGGGACGCATCGCTAAATTAAAATAATTATTTTTAACCCGATGCAATTGTTGTTTTTCCCTTTGATTAATCTCTGGTAAATTATCTTGCCATTCCCTAAAAAAAGCAGGATTTTCACTCAATTTAAAATTAAATTTATCTATCAAATCATAAAGCGTAACTCGTTCTGCTTGTATTGTTTCTGTCATAATACCAGTTTGATAAATCTTTGCTACAAATATTTAGGTTACTGCTATTGAGTCAGGAGACAGGAGTCAAGAGTCGTATGGGGATAGGTTTGATACCATTTTTTATGTAGTAATTTATATCATGTTCCCCCCGAGGGGGAGCTACGCTAACGGATAATCAGTTATAAATAAAATTTAAGGACTGATAGTACCGACAGTACCAAAGAAATACTGAAATTATCAATACTATTCCTCCAATATTTCCTCCTGACTCCTGACTCCTGACTCCTGACTCCTGACTCCTGACTCCTGACTCCTTAAATCACTTCAGATTTTCCAATTTAATCCTTGGGTCTACAGCTTTCAACAATAAATCAGCCAATAAATTACCAATAATTAACATCAAAGCACCCATCATTAAACTTGCCATAACTAAATATAAATCCTGATTTCTTACTGCCTCTAAAATCAAAGTTCCTAAACCAGGCCAATTAAAGAAATATTCAGCAATAAACGAACCACCTAATAAACTGGCAAATTCAAATCCCAATAATGTGATTAAAGGGTTAATGGCATTTCTCAAGGCATGAACATAAATTACTCGATTCTCCGGAAGACCTTTAGCTCTTGCCGTTTGAATATAATTTTGTCGCAAAACATCTAATAATTGCCCCCGCATTAACCTCTGTAAACCAGCAAAACTGGTAATGCTTAAAGCAACAGTTGGCAAAATTATATGCCAACCCATATCTAAAATTTTACCCACAAAAGATAGCTCATCATAATCGATACTTTGCATTCCTCCCACTGGTAATAAAGGAGAAAGATTTTGAGCTAAAAATAATAATAATAGAGCAGTAATAAAACTAGGAAAACCTTGACCAGTGTAACTAATTAATTGGAGAAAACG
Source organism: Okeania sp. SIO2B9 (assembly GCF_010672505.1). Classification (NCBI taxonomy): domain Bacteria; kingdom Bacillati; phylum Cyanobacteriota; class Cyanophyceae; order Oscillatoriales; family Microcoleaceae; genus Okeania; species Okeania sp. SIO2B9. Next base: position 1,376 of record NZ_JAAHGK010000011.1, read on the forward strand.
GTCTAAAAAACGGTTTTGATTAACTCCAGCAATAATACCAAGAGGAATAGCGATCGCCCAGGTCATTATTAAGGAAGAAATTGACAAAACTAAAGTAGCTGGTATTCGCTCCAATAATAGATCGGCCACTGGTTGTTGAAAGACAAAACTCCTACCAAAATTGCCACTGGTAATAATTTGTGTTAGCCAACGTAAATATTGTTCTAAAGGCGACTTATCTAAACCAAACTGTTGCTCAAGTTGTTTAATAGTATCTTGAGAAATTTGAGGATTTTGACTTAAAGTATCTATATAACTACCTGGAGCTAACTGAATTATGGCAAAACACAGAGCAGATGCGAGAAATAAAGTCAAAATTGCTTGTAATAATCTCTTTAAAACATAAGCAAAAGTTTCACTGGCAATTAATTGTTTTAGTTTGCTATACTTCAATTTTTTATCCATTAACTTGCGGAAGAAAGAAGGAACAAGGAAGAAAGCTTTAGTTATCTGAGGAAAAAGGGGTTTATATTCGGATAATTACTGATAATAAAGTTTTTGTTTGTAGTTGGGCTTTAGCCCTTACAATAGTTATAGTAGACTCCCTCCACTAAGTGTGAGGTACACCCCGAAGCTGGCAAGATGCCTACTGTTAAAGGCAAAATCTAACGTTGCCTGAATTTTACAGCGCTTTTGCTAAATAACTAAAACCTCACTGCCAATGCTATATTGCTTGTATTTTATAGTCAATTAACGGAAATTATACTTAGCTTCTGACTTCTAATTTTCAATTAATATTCGATCAAACTAACAATTGGCACTTCAGGCAACTTCTGACGCCCACCCAAGTCTTTTAACTCAATCACAAAGCCAAACCCTACTAAATTACAACTTGCTTTTTCAATTAATTGAGCTGTAGCTGCTGCCGTACCACCTGTAGCTAATAAATCATCAATTACTAAAACCCTACTGCCTGCTGCCATGGCATCTTGGTGCATTTCCAACGTATCTTGGCCATACTCTAAATCGTAAGTAACTGAATATACTGCTGCTGGTAATTTTCCCGGTTTGCGGACTGGTACAAAACCTACATTCAACTTATAAGCTAAGGGGACACCAAAAATAAAACCCCGGGATTCTATACCCACTATATAGTTTGGTTGAAATTCTAAGCATTTTTCTGCCAAAATGTCAATAGTATAATGTAAACTTTCTGGGTCACTGAGAAGGGTCGTAATATCTCGGAATAAAATTCCTGATTTGGGAAAATTAGGAATTTCGCGAATTAAATTTTTTAGGTCCATAGATTTTAGTCAAAAGTTATAAGATTTAGATAAATTCAAAAAAATTCCTCAGTGGGAAAAGTATATCTCTAAATGTAGACCGGAGTTTCTATTGACATTAATGATGCTGTTTAGACTGATTACAAAATCTATAATTGGGTGTTATTCTTGATAGTAATTAATATTATTTAGTTATATTGACATTTTTACCAAAATATTATAACGAAGTATTGAATATTGGCAATAAATAAAGTAATGGAATTGAACACTGCCCCCATTCCGTCCACACCATTAATATTGAAGAATTTACCAGATATACCTCTCCCCGATAATGGGTGTCCTCGTAGAACTAAAACCCAAATTGATTTAATTCTTTTGGCAGTTGAAGCTTTGCAACTTGGAGGAGCAGAAGTTATGCTCAAAGTTGTCAAAGACCTAGATCTACAAGGGATTATTCCAAATCGGGTTTCTTTGTGGCGACTGCGTAGTACAAATCCCCTACGTCTGAATAGTCAACGTCGTCCCTTGACATTGAATGAGGCCAAAGCTTTAGTGATTATTACTGGTCATTTGGCTAAACGTTTAACTGTTCCGATTCGGAAACTTTTGTTTGACTACCAGCAGTTAAATCAAAAACAGTTACCAATAGAAAATCATTTACAATTATCTTTTTATTTAGAACAGTTTAGAGCACATTTTCGCAGTCGTATGAACCCCAGGCGGTCTGGTGTAATGGCCTACAATTCAGAGGAAAAGTTAAATCAACTAGGATTAGAGTTATTGGGTAAATTATTATTCTGTACTGGTACAACGGGTATGCAAAGGTTTTGGATTAGTCTGTTTGATGGGGAAGTAAGTTAAAAGGGAGAACAGGCAACAGGCAACAGGCAAAAGGGAGAAATATAAGAATTGATTTGATTTTTGATTTTTGGAGATGTCTATTAACTTGAGAAAGTGAGTTAGTAGTTCTGGAGAGACCCCAAAATGTCAGGCACAATTGATTAAATGTGGTAAGGTCTACCGTTAATACTTGTGGACAATATACTGCCGATGGCTTTGGATAAAGCAGTAGGGAAGTTAATTAAAATATCTGTATAGCAGAAGAAAGAAGGAAAAGGCTTGCTTTGTCTGAGCTTTGAACTTTTATATGTCCTAACCTTTCCTTCGACTGCCATACAATAAAAATGTCACTTTTTGCGAGCTATAGCGTTTTCAAATGAGATGTCTAAACAAGAGTTGGTTATTTACTATAGTCATTCCAGTTAAGATTGAGACAAAGGTTTCTTGCCTTGAAAGAGTTTCAGCTGAAAAAGTGTTTCAGTCTTATTCAGAATGACTATAACAGTAAAAAATCCGGCAAACCTTCTTAACCTGTTGCCAGATGAGCTGTTGCCTGTTACCTAAAAGCGACCAAGTTTTTTTTACGCAACTCAAATGAAATTACTATATTGTATTAGTTTTAATTTTATGGAGCAGAAGTGCAATGACGATTCAACGTCAGTACAGCTTGCCTAACTGTAAGTTGATTTTGCAAGGTTTGAGTGAAACTGGAAGTCCTAATTTAAGTCAAGGGCAGGTATTATCTATTTTGACCAATGCTGAATGTCAGATTCAAGGCCAAGAGCCATCATTAACTGGGGGACGAGATTTTTTTGAAAGCTTGGTCAGACAAGTCAGTAGTTATGCCCAAGAATTTCTCAGTGGAATATCTTTGCCTAGACACCAAAGTGATAGTCAAGAATTGGTGCATTTACAAAGAATAGATACTAATCTACACAGATTGACAGTTTTTGAGGGCAATGTTCAAGATCAAAAACTTGGAATAATTGTTGATTTAAACACAGTCCAACTATTTGATTTGGTTGAGGCGGTGGACCAGTTTTTTGCTGATTCTTTGACTTTACCTGGTTTCTCTCTGGCAGTAAGACCCGTGTCTCGAAAAGATGCAAAATTAGGAGAACCTGTAGCTCAGAAAGTTATACCTGCTGCTGTGGGAATGTCTGGTTTGGCATTAGCTAGTCTGGCCTTATTCTTTGTCCCTATTCCAGAAGTACAACGTCCTAAAGATCCTCAACCACAGTCAAATGAAAGTATTAATAATTTAGAGGCATCTCCTAACAGTACTTCAGAACCTGGTTTTAATCCTACCCCCACACCTGAAGGTTTGGACTCATCACCGAATGCTACTATTAATTCATCAGATGAAGTGGATGGGGTAGATACTTCTGAACAGACGCTGACTCAAGAAAATTCAGAGACATCTTTGAGTGCCAGTTCCAAAATTACTGACCAAGCAGAGATTGAACGATTAGAGAATTTACTCTCTGAAAAAATTAATAATGCTTGGACAATAGGAGTCAACGAAGCTTTGATTTATCGTGTCACAGTAGCTTCAGATGGTTCTATAATTGGCTATAAGCCCATAAATCCAGCAGCTGCTGATGAGGTAGATAAAATTCCTCTGCCAGATTTGCTAAATAAGCAAGCATTAGGTGAGGAGAATAATCAATCTATAGTTGAGTTTAAGGTATTGTTTCAAGAAAATGGTTTATTGGAAGTAGAGCCTTGGTAACTGAAGAAGGCAGAAGGCAGAAGGTAGAAGGCAGAAGGTATCTACTCTACCCCCTTTAATGAAGTCAGAATTCAGAAGTCAGAAGTCAGAAGTTATTTTTGTAACGGGGATTTGAGCAACCCTCCAAAAATATTTCGCCATTTCCCGGCGGGGTTGCGCGACCCATATTATTTTAATAAGAAACTTCTGAAAATTTTGTGGGGAGCAGGGGAGCAGGGAGCAGGGGAGAAGGGAGCAGGGGAGAAGGGAGCAGGGGAGAAGAGAGAAAGAAAAAATTTGGCTAAGTAAAACTACTTAAGTTTTCAAAAAAATTTACTTTTCAATACATGATTTTTGAGGAAAAAGCCTCTCAAACATGAACACATAACTTGTTTATTTTGTCAAGCAAGTTATGTGTGAAGAAAGATGTTTATAAAGCATAGGACTTTCCTACGGAATGCTGCGCAAACAGGCACAGGTACTGATAACTGATAACTGAAATGATAGTGAGGTATTCAACCCACAAAAGACAAAGATAAAGTTATACTCCGGTATTATGTCTTATGTCTCAAATTCAGTTTTTGAGGTAGTATCAAATCAGAATAATCAACGAATGGGAAAACCGTGAGTAAATCTTCTCCCGACCGGACTCCTAATACTAGGTCTCCGGGAATGGTTTTGTTAATACTATCCTTAATATTTCGATTTTTGCTGCTGATGGTAACTAGCGGTTTTTCCTGGGTTTTGGGAATGGCGATCGCTTTTCAATATCCTTCTACTTCCCAAGATATACCCATCTCAGAAAAATTACTCCGTGGTGCTAGAAGTATAGTATCTCAGAAAAAGTTACCTCCATCCTCAAGGTCTACTCCCGCATCTACCCCAGAAATTATTACGCCTCAAGTTGAACTGACTGAGGTACAAAAACAGGAACTACAAACAGAGCTTCAAAAGTTACAAACACAGTTAAATAGTTTAATTGGTCGTACCAGGAATTTAGAAAATCAACTGGGTGTGAGAAAATTAGATGGAAATTTAGAGGCAAGATTGGACTTAATAGCTCAACAGTTAGCTTTGCCTATATCTGATCGTCAGAATCAAGAAGTAATAAGTAAGCCTTCTCAGCCAGTTTTTAGTGAAAAGACAATGATGGTTACTCTTCCTAGTGATGTTTTGTTTGAGTCTGGTAGTAATACAATTCGTTCTGAGGGAAGGTCAATTTTAGATAATTTAATTGGTGAATTGAAAAATTATCCAGAAATGACAATTAGTGTTTCTGGTCATACTGATAATCGAGGTAAAGTCAAGGTCAATCAGGAAAAATCATTTTTGCAAGCAGAAAGAGTAGCAGAATATTTCTCAAAAAATATGGGCGATCGCTACCGTTTTTTGGTTATTGGTTATGGAGAATCTAGTCCTATAGTAGAAAATAATTCTCAAACTAATCGGCAACGTAATCGTCGGATTGAGGTGAAAATTCATAAAAGATAAGGAAGAAGGAAGAGGGAAGAGGGAAGAGGATTAACGAAGTCAGAAGTCAGAAGTCAGAAGTCAGAAGTTATTTTTTTAACGGGGATTTAACAAAAATATTTCGTCTTAAAAGGCGAGTTTTTAGACCCAATTATTTTGATAAAGAATTGATAATTTGGCGTTGGTGATTTTGGCTATGATTGTGCTTTAATGGCAGTTGCCTAACTATTAACTTAAAAGCATTTTATATTTGCAAAATTTAGGTTTCATAGCTTGATTAACCAACGCCTAATGGATAAAAATTGCTTTTATTTTCAGAAGGAAGAGGGAAGAGGAAAAAATCTGGCTTGTCTTACTTTTAAGCTTTTTTCTTCCTTGTCTTCATTATCTAGTCACAACCAGAAAATAAAAAATCTACCAAAGTTAGTATTTTAGGTGCATACATAATTGGGCAGAAAAATCATTCTTAAAATTCTTACTCCTACCTCCTCTAAATTCCCCTAACTCCTGTCTCCTGTCTCCTGTCTCCTGTCTTCTGTCTCCTGTCTCCTGTCCATGTTTTCCAGCTTTAGCAAGCAGCAGTATTGTCTGATTCAGTATTATCAACTTCAAAGCGATCAGCATTAGGTAACTCTCTCTCTACTCGCCGTAACTCTGGAGTACGATAGGCGACTAATACTGGCACGTTAACAGCGCAGCATGGGTGACATGGTATTGCGTGGTGCTGTCCCACAAGCCTTCTCAGTCTGACCTGACTGCCACACCGGCGACAATAAGCATAGGTATACATATAATGACACGGCGCCGTGACCGCAGCTGACACAAGTGCGGCACTCAGATGTATAATATCAAATCAGTTTAATTAGAGATAAAAAAACTTTCTCCTTCTTATATCAAATTCGATAGTATTGGTGTAATTAAATAAAGAGTGTGGGTAGTGTGGGAAGATGGGGATCTCAAGAAAGATTTGGCAATGGCGCTGAGGATGGAACATTTTTTTATACCGAATTAAACTGATTTGATATTATACCTTAAAATTCTCTTTTCTTCCCTCCTTAGTTCTAACTCCTCCCTTATTATTTATCACTAATTATATCGTCTCCGGATAATTAGTGATCAAAAAAACTTTCTCCTTTTCCTCCTCTTTATTCTTTCTTCCCTCCTGAGTTCTGAGTCCTGAGTTATGACCAAAAAATAAGGTCTCAAGCCTGCCCTTTTAATGGGATGAAAAAGCGGTCGAGAGATGGCGATCTTCGGAGCGGGTCTGTAAGAACGGGTCTCCTCGCCATATCTAATCGACCAAGAGAAAGAGAACTCCGTATCTCAAGCCTCCTGCTTTCCTGCGGAATGCTGCGCAAACAGTAGGAGGTACTGATAACTGATAACTAATAACTGAAATGACTCCTCCCTTATTATTTATAACTATTTAACCGGACATGATATTACAAGCTTCTAATATAGAAAATAGCATTCTACAAATATAAAAAACCCAGATAAAATTATGGATATTTTACCAAGATTCTACCGGGGTTATTTCAAGCAAAATAAAACTAAAAATCACAAAGGAATAGTAAATTAGATTAAACTAGATTCTTATTCCTTAAAAAATAAATTAGGTACCAACAGTCCAGGAATTCATATACTCGATTTGTTCTGGAGTCAAAGTATCAATACCAATACCCATTGCTTGTAATTTCAAACGAGCAATTTCTTTATCAACTTCTACAGGAATAGAGTGTAAACCTGGTTCTAATTTACCTTTATTTGTAACTAAATATTCACAAGCTAATGCTTGGTTAGCAAAACTCATATCCATAACTGCACTAGGATGACCTTCAGCAGCAGCTAAGTTAATTAAACGACCTTCACCTAATACAATTACAGACTTACCATTCTTGAGTGTGTACTGTTGAGTGAAAGGTCTAACTGTCTTGATATCAGTAGCATTTTTACCCAAAGTTTCTAGGTCAATTTCAATATCAAAGTGACCGGAGTTACAAACGATCGCTCCATCCTTCATCACATCGAAATGTTCGCCACGAATAACGTGCTTATTACCAGTAACAGTAATAAATAGATCCGCTATAGGAGCAGCTTCCGCCATTGGCATCACCCTAAAACCATCCATGATAGCTTCAATAGCGCGAACTGGATCTACTTCAGTTACAATTACATTTGCACCTAAACCTCTAGCGCGGAGAGCTGCACCTTTACCACACCATCCGTAACCTACAACAACAGTAGTTTTACCAGCTAATAAAACATTAGTAGCACGGATGATACCATCTAAAGTAGATTGACCTGTACCGTAACGGTTATCAAAGAAATGTTTGGTGTCCGCATCGTTAACGTTCATAGCAGGGAAAGTCAACACCCCATCATTGAACATTGCTTTTAGACGAACAATACCTGTAGTAGTTTCTTCTGTAGTACCAATGAGGTCGCTAAGTTGACTTTGTCTCTCTTTGACCATGGTTGCTACTACGTCGCTACCATCATCAATAATAATATTAGGTCTGTGGTCTAAAGCAATTTCAACGTGACGCAGATAAGTTTCTGCATCCTCTCCTTTCATGGCAAACACAGAAATACCATAATCTACTACCAGACTAGCAGCTACATCATCTTGAGTAGATAAAGGGTTACTGGCAATTAATACAGCATCAGCACCAGCATTTTTGAGAGCGATCGCTAAATGAGCAGTTTCGGTTGTCACATGACAGCAAGCTGCTAATTTAATTCCGCTTAATGGCTTTTCTTTGGCGAAGCGTTCTTGAATTTGGCGTAGAACAGGCATTTCTCGGCCTGCCCACTCGATTCTTTGTTTTCCTAGAGGAGCTAGGGACTGGTCTTTAACTTCGTGTTTAATTTGGACGGGTGTTGCAACCATTCAGTTGTTTCCTTGTGTTTCCTTAAAATTTTATTCTTCGCCAGTATAGCTAATTTTACAGAAGTCGATCAAGAGTGTTAATACGACAAAATTTATTTTGACATTCATGCCAATATATGTTAAGTGGTCTGGAAAATTGCCAGCAAAACTGGCCGTGAGAGACCGGAATACAATCAGCGATCACTGATTAATATTATGTCTGTTGGTGTAATATCATGTCCGGTTGAACAGTTATAAAATAAATAACGACGGAGGAGTCAGTCCTCAGGAGTCAGGAGTCATATCATTTCCGGTAGCATCGGAGCGTGTATAAAATTAAGGTGATAATAGGAGAAAACCTTCTGCCTCCAGCATAGCTGCTTTCTGCCTTCCTTCCACCAAAGTCTAATTATTCAACCGGACATGATATCAGGAGGGAATAAAGAAGAAGGAAGAAGAAGAACAGGATAAGAAGAAAAAAGTTTTTTGATCACGCTCTTATCCGGACATGATATAAAAACTTGAGAAATATCTACTTTTCCTTCTTGAAAATTTTCTTCTCTCTTCCTTCTTCCTTACCGGTACTTTGGCAAAAAATATGTTAATAACAGCGTCAAACCCTTATATAGTCAAGGTTTTACATTTAACCAACCTTTTTCCTGATATATCTAGGTTTTCCTGCGGAATGCTACGCAAAGAGCCATTTTTAGCCANGGGGAGAAAAACCTAATTGCTATATTAGGCATATAGTTAAGTTTTTATTATACCTATATTGTATTGAATTATTGAATTTTCAGAGAAATCCTAAAACTTAAAGGTAGGATCTTCTAGCTAACAACTTTAATGTTCTCAATATCAAAATAAATTGATTTAATGCCTCAAATTGTTCTAGTATATCCGCAAATTCCCCCAAATACAGGAAATGTTGCTCGTACTTGTGCTGCTACTAATACAGAATTACATCTAGTAAAACCTTTGGGTTTTGAAATTAGCGATCGCTATTTGAAACGGGCAGGTTTAGATTACTGGCCTTATGTTAAACTATATGACCACGATAACTTCAAAGAGTTTCAAACCTATCATCAGCAACGAGGTGGAAGACTGGTAGGTTTTAGTGCAAAGGGAGCTTCTAATTATACTAAATTTCAATACCAAACAAATGATTGGCTATTGTTTGGTTCAGAAACTAATGGACTACCACAAGATGTCCTAGAGTATTGTGTAGCAACTCTCTATATACCAATGACACAGCCAAAGGTTCGTAGTTTAAATCTTTCTGTTAGTGCTGCCTTGGGTTTATTTGAAGCCAGGCGTCAATTGGATTATCTGAGTTAAAATCATTATTCTGATAATATCTATAAATTTATAATCTTTATTTACTATTTACAGATATGTATATTAATGATGAAAAACATCATATATCCCTAATTAAAACTATACTGCCACACTAAATATAGTTTTGATCGCTCAAAAATCTTTAACTTCTTAAATATTCCAATTATAAGTATTTAATGGGTCATTTTGCTCTGTATAAGTATGACGCATAAAGTCTGTAATTCTATATCTATCTATATATAAGAAATTTCTATATATCTAATAATTGCCACAACTGCCAAGTTAGTGTATACCAAAATTTAGATGATATTTTCTCCTGAAATCCTTTTGTTCGTCTAGAGGGTATTTACTAAAGGACTAAATAATTCAGAGAAAAATACAATTGGATTATTTCCAAATAACATGGCCAAAATAAACTACGAGCAAGAATGTTGTAATATTTAGTGCCTTAAAAGTTAGTTACTTTTTTTGTGCTATTTTTGGCCATTAAATAAAAATCAAATTAAAATTATCCTTGCTTTTTTTATGAAACCAAGATACCCTAGCCTAAGTTTGATGTTTGTCAGTGATCTTGATCTCTAAAATAGAGTGAATTATGTCATTGACAAAGAAAAATTCATTAAGGATAGTTAAACCCTTGTCGATAGGAGGTCGTTCTTTGAAACGAACATTTCCAAGTAAAGGAAAATCTGCCGCTATCTGTGAACTTCACACAGAAGCAACTATTGATCAGTCAAAACAAATAAGTATAGTTGGTAGCAAAAAAACTTCTTCCGCTGCTGCCATGATTGGACTTGCTGCCATTTCAACCACTATGGGTGCATCAGGCATCCTGTTGTCTGGGAAAGGCAATATCGCAGTCGCAGCCGAACTTCCTGGAGTGGACACTAACAAACATGAACTTTCAACTAGAGAGTTAAATGTTACTGGAGTTAGTAGGTCAAAAGGTCTACTACTTCAGAAATTAACCCAAGGGTATGTAGAGGTAGAAGAAAATACTGATTCTGAAGTTGAAGCAACTCAACCTGAGACTGTCCTGCCCTCAGAACATACACTAGGAGAAAAATCCTTTTTTCCTATAGAACTTCAACACAAATATAGCCAGACTAAAGCCAGAAAATCTGAACAAGAGAAAGAGACTTTAGTTTTTTCTGAACCGAAAATTAATAAATTAGAAACTAATGAGTTGCCTCCTCTAGGACTTCTGGCTAAAGTACAGGACAAGGAGCCAATAGGCAGTAATGGTAAGCTAATTGACCGATTAAAAGTAGAAATTAATCCTGTCCAAAAACCAGAAAACCTCTCGACAAAAAGTTCGCTGGAGTTGAGGTATGAGCAGTATATTTCTGATCCCGTAGGAAAGTCATTTGATAAATCAAAGGAAAAATTCCTAGAAAATAGAAATGGCAAATCAGAAAATTTAGTTGTTGAAGAACCAGCTCTACAGATGGCCACATCCTCTGAATTAGACAATAGTCCCACAGCTAAACAAGTAGGTGATAGTCAAATAGATATTGCTCAAGAGTCAATCAAGGCTGAAGGGACTAAACTACAAGGGGCAGTGGTTATTGATTCTGAGATGACATCTACACCAGTTTCATTGGTATATAAGGTGCGTGTGGGAGACACGCTAAGTTTAATTGCCAAGGAAAACAATGTATCTGTCGAAGTATTAGCTAGAGCTAATAATATCAAAAATCTAGACGTAATTGAAGCAGCTAAATTACTTAAAATTCCTCAGCAACCATTTTCTGAATCATTAAAACTGGTAAGTTCTACCAGTAGCAATTCTACAAAAGAGGAATTTAGTCAACCTTCTTTGGAAACTACAGCTAACCAATTCAATATTCCTGAAGCCAAGCTTCCTAATATAAAATCTAATTATTTATCGTACAGCGTACCAAGTTTGACTGGAGCTGAAGTTGCACCACAGAGAAGTGTACAACTAGTTTCTTGGTCTGAAGGTCTAAACGATCAAGAACATCAAATACACAAGAAACCAAAAGAATTTTCAACTTTAACACAGTTGGTTGTTACAGATAGCCCTAAAAATCCCTTAGTTAATAAAGTATGGCCTGATAATCTAGGTGCAAGGGAATCTAGACAAAATTCTTTTAGTAATAGTCAACCCGTTCAACCACTACCAGTGGACATAAATACTGAGAGTGATGAGTTACTACCAACAGCAAAATCTGAAGGTCAAAACAATCCTTATGCTAACCGTTTGAGGTCAGAAATAAGCAGGCTAAGAGAGGAATATAATAATCAAAAAGAACTTGAAGATTCTCAAATAATAACCTCAGAAGCAATAAATATTCCAGTACCTGAGCCGTGGTCTTCACAACAGAATTTACCGAATAATTCTCAAATTCTGACTGAGAACAATAGTAGTAGGTACTTACAACCAACTTATCAGGAAGAAGTAAGTAGCAGCCAGACCACACAATGGTCTGAAGAAATGGGAACTAACAGACCTGAAATCAGAAATCCTGCTACAGTTGTTAAAGAACTACCCCTAGAAAGAGAGATTAGTCAATCTCAAGGGTCATCATTCATGGCCACATCACCAACAGGAGCTAACTTTAATGAGATTCTGAATAATCCTTCACTAGGAAAAATGGTTTCTCCAGACTTGCCACCTTTGGGTAAAGCTGATACCTATTTACCTGGTGGTTCAATGCAATTTACTGGGTATACATGGCCTAGTAAGGGTACTCTAACATCTGGTTATGGTTGGCGGTGGGGAAGAATGCACCGTGGTATTGATATAGCAGCACCTACTGGTACTCCTATTGTTGCTGCTGCTCCTGGTGTTGTCACCTATGCTAATTGGAATAGCGGAGGGTATGGTAACTTAGTGGAAATTAAGCATCCCAATGGTAGTCTGACAGTCTATGCTCATAACAGTCAAATTCTTGTGAGAGAAGGTCAAAAAGTTGCTCAGGGTGAACTAATTGCTAAAATGGGAAGCACTGGACGTAGTACTGGCCCACACTTACATTTTGAAATTCATCCAACAGGAAATGGAGCTGTTAATCCAATGGCTCTTTTACGTTCGGGAGTGGCATATCATTAGGTTAGGTATTGCATAATCATCGTAAAATTTCGGTAAGTCGGAAAAGTGCCAGTTTGAACAGCTGGATGCAAAGGACTCAAAGGATTTTTATCCGTAGTCAAAAAAATGTGTTATAATTAACTAAAAATTTCAAAGGTAGCCTCAATGGTATTTTGGCCGGAGAGAGTAGTGGCAATTGATGCCCCCTAGTGAATTACTGGTGTATACGTACTACGGTATGCTACTGACAATTTAGTTAAAGCAATGTGAAAATCGTGGTTTTTACCCGATTTACAACTCCTAGTCACAAATCCACGCTGATTTATGCCGTGGAGTGCCAAAATTGGGATGATTTTATATAGTACAGTTATTTTTATCCCAACACATGTAAATATGTAATGGGAACAAATCAAGACCTCCTAGTACTCAGAACTTATTCTAACTCCCTAATCCCATCTGAAAATCTTCCTATTTTCAGTACAACGTCTCCAACTTGAAAAATGTTAATATCCCCATTCTTGTAAGTTAAAATGGGGACAGGGATATAAATAAATTTAGGGCGCAAATTAAATCTAGTTTGGTTTTTTTAAGAAAAAAATAGTAAAGGATTGAATAAATTACAATATTCTGTGCTATGATTATGAATGGTTAAAAATTTAGGCTCAGTAGCTCAGTGGTTAGAGCAGGGGACTCATAAGCCCAAGGTCGCAGGTTCAAATCCCGCCTGAGCCATATATATAAATAAGTAATTTTTTTTTGATTTATTGCAATAGATCACGATAGTCTAACCTTAGTCAACAACTGGCGTTTAAGTTAAAGTATTTGGTTATTTATTGAATCGTTAGCTTCCAAAGGAGGAAGTAGGTGTATGATTGGGGAGTTAAACAGTTATTAGTATAGTGGTTCGGCATTTAAATTGTATAGTCATTTCAGTTGAGATTGAGATAAGCGTTTCTTGCATTGAAAGAGTTTCAGCCGAAAAAGTGTTTCATTCTTATCTGAAATGACTATATATCCCAATTGGAACTAAGGAAACAATGGATATGGGAACAGCGGTATACCCTGGATCGGCGAAGCAGGTTAGCTCCTCTATAAGAAGCTAGACAAGCTATCGAGGGATATCAACGTTCCTTTGCCTACGGGAAGCTTTGTGCAGCGCAAAAACGCTATATCCAATCGACCCAGAAAGGGAATCTTTACTCCTGTGAGGACACAGGGAATACAAAATCTCAATAGGCCTGAGTTGAGTTCCGGTTCAATTTTTACCATCAACTGGAGTTGGAAAAAGTTAACTGATAACTGAAATAGTGGAGGTCAATTAAGAACCTATTAGAGCTGATTTATAAACTTAGCTAAAAGTATTGCATTACCAAGCTCTCAGA
>NZ_JAAHGK010000110.1:0-9799 GCF_010672505.1 Okeania sp. SIO2B9
TTAAAGATTAGGAAATTTATGGATAAAGCAGAAAATACCAATCAATCCGATCAACGCCCAATATTTATTTTTGGTTGTCCGCGATCAGGAACTTCACTACTTAGTAAACTGCTCAATAGCCATCCAAGAATAGCTATTCCCTATGAGTCTCTTATATATAGAACATTTTATAATTGGTTAAAATTCTATGGAGATTTAAACCTTCCTCAAAATAGAGAACGTCTATTAGATGATATTTTAAGTACAGGTCCACTTGCTGATTGGTCTCCTTATCCAAATAGAGAAAATACCATCAAAGCTATTCAGAGATATGATTTTCATGGCATTTTTGAGGCGATTATGTCTGCATGGGCAAAAAACGAGGGAAAACAACGTTGGGGAGAAAAAACCCCTGCTCATCTTTTTTACTGGCGTGAAATTCTGAGTGGATTTCCTAATGTACAAATAATCCATATTGTGCGTGATGGACGTGATTGTGCATTGTCTTGGAAACAATCCCGAGTCGGACCTAAACATATTTATCCTACAGCTAGGGGATGGGTAAAACATCTAGAAGAAGTTGATAAGTTGAAAAATGTCATCGATCAAAACTCATTTTTTGAAGTTCGATATGAAGAACTATTATTGAATACTCAGCAAGTTCTAAAAGATATGTGTTCCTTTTTAGAAGAAGAATATACTCCAGAAATGCTTAATTTCTACAAAGATAATGCAGCATATAAAACAGATAAACAAAATCTCAAGAATCTTGCTCGTCCTATTATCAGCAGTAATACCGAAAAATGGCGTACACAGATGACAGAGCGTCAATTGCGTATTTTTGAAGCAGTAGCTGGTTCTACCTTAGAACGTTATGGTTATCACAGAGAGCTAGAAAATCCGCAGATTTCAAGTTGGGAAAAACTACAATTCAAGTATATTGAACATCCTCCTCGAAAATTTGTAGCAATGATGAAAAACCGTAAAGGTCAAATTGAAGCATTACAAGACTTGAAAATATACTTCAATCTTAGGTTGGGTTTAGATAGTCCCACTCCACTATATAGCTCATCATTGAGCAGAAATCTTTAATAGACATCTCCTCCAAAAGAGGGAGTAGGGAGTAGGGAATAGGGGGAAATAATTGATTGATTTCTGTACAATAATTGATTTTATTTTTGATTATTGGAGATGTCTAATAGTTTAATTTACTACCAGCCATTAATAGGATATTTAACAATGGTTTTGGGGTTGCACATTCTGGAATGATATTGCCAAAAATTAGTTTAGACTTTGACTAAAAATAACCATTAATTAATCATTCTAGCAATTGATTAATCCACAATCCAATTCAATCAAAATTCTTATCAAATCATTCGTCGCTTTGCAACGCCAGGGTTTTAAACAAAAAAAATTATCAACGATTATAGTGCTACGCACAAGGCAAAAATAAAAAATAATCTATGACTGAGTTTTATAATTTATAAATGTTCTAACCTTTGCTTCGATTGCTATATCTCAGAGAGATTTTATCCTAAGTATGGACAAGGAATTTATCCAGATTGAAGAACTCTGAAATTACTCATTAATTAATTAATGCAAAAAAATACAATTTTTGATAATAAAAAATTGCTCTATCCTTTAATCTAAGAAACTTTGGGGACGCATCAATATTACTAAACTTGCAATACTGCCAATCATTAAAAATATTCCAATCTGTAGTTCTAATCCATTCATTATCAGAGAAGGAACTACTGTTAAAAGCAAACTCATTGCAGAAATTAACTGTAATTGGTGTCCAGCTTTTTTGTAACCGATACGACTAATCATTCCTAGACCAATTACACCTAAAACTCCTGCACTAAATAAAGTACATAAAGCAGCACCAACAGACCCTAAAAATGGAATAAGTATAGCGTTAGAGATAATGTTGATGATAGTGCTAAAGATCAGTAAAGGCGGTAAATATTTTTCCCGTTGAGTTGCCAGAAAAAACTGCTGCACCAATAAACCAAACATATGAACACTAATGTTGGGAATTAAAATTCCTAAAGATTGAACTGAATAAGAATATTCCTGACCGTAAAGAAGTTCAACTAAATAACTTTGAAAAAATCCAGCAATTACTATTGGTGGTAATACTAATATCAAGAGTGCGCGGGTTGCTTTGTATATTTGCTCTGGAACTTTCTCAGGTTCATTAGCATGGTAACGAGCTAATCTGGTAAAAATTACATAAAAAACCACTCTAGGTAGAGCAGAAAAAATCTCCACTATCTGATACGATGCACTATAAAACCCAGCCTCTCCTGTCTCAGCCATCCCTTTGAGCATTACCACATCAACTTTGTAGTAAAGCATCCACAATACTCCTGACAAAGCAAAAGGGAATGCTATTTTATAAATTCCTGTTAAATTATTAAAATTTAGAGCACGCCATACATTTAGTTTTCGACTTAAGTAGTAAAGAAAACCCAAGTTTTCTAATAAACGAACTAGCACTAAGGTTCCAACTACCAATACCAAATTATTTTTCCATAACAAGACTGCACCAGCAACAAATACCACCGCCGATCGCTCAATTGCTACAAAAATAGTTTCGGTTCTAAACCAACCCATCCCTTTAGCTACTCCTCGCAAAGTCAATTTAACTTGACGGCAGAGTTCAGCAAACACCACGAGATAACATACTATGAGTCCTTCTCCTTGGTAATTTAGCAATTGGGTAATTGGAAACAATAATATAAGAACAGGGAAAACGTTCAAAACTTCTAACAGAATAAACTGGATTGTATATTTTGATCCCTTCTCTGGATTAGCTGCTACTTCACGCTGAATTAGAAATGGTAATCCACATTGTATGAATAAGGATAAAATAGCTCCTAAAGCTGCTGCTGAGGCAAATATCTCATATCGCTCCGGACCCAGTAAACGAGCCAGAATAATGTAAAATACAAATGTCAAAGCTAAGGTTCCCTCTCCCAAGAGAGAATAAAAATAAGACCAATCCAGACGACTTAGTAATTTTTTCATATTCAATAGTAAAAAATTTGATAATTGATTATGATTTATATTAGAGAATATTAATTAAGTAAAAAAAATATGTCATATCTACGATCAAAAATACCATTAGGAAAGTATCTAAACTCTAAAAATGGAACCTTTTTATTTTTTTTAATTGGTGTAATAGGAGTTAGTGTTGCTATAATTAAATATTTGAGTGTGACTTTATATTATTCATCGAGTGTAAATTTATCTTATTCATCTATTAAACCCAAAATTATAAAACTAGAAGATTTACCTGCTGAAGATGAAAGAATAGGAGGAATAATTATAGCAGATATCAATGATGATAGTAAAAAAGATTTTATAATTACCAAACCAGGACATATTGTAGTTTACCAGGGAAGTGGGCAAAAACTCTGGGCAAAACAAATTAACATTCAGGTTACCATAAAATCTGAGAAGAATGGTTTACCTGGACACTTCGGAGCAGGAGTACAAGCAGGTGATGTAGATGGAGATAGCAAAACAGAAGTATTATTTTTAACTAAAGATAATACTCTTCATATTGTTGAGGGTGAAAGTGGTAAAACCAAGAAAACTATCCCCTTGAAGTCACCAGCAGGAACAGAAAGATGGGAACACCTAGTAATTACTAATTTTCGTGGGCAAGGCGATAGGGATTTATTACTACAGACTACCAACTCGGAAGGATATCGCACGGGAGTCTTTTTAGCTGCTTATGCAATAGATGAATTGCTGAAAAAAGAAGACCCCCAACCTCTATGGACAAGAGATGATTTTGTAGCCAATGCTCATAATGGGGCACGAGTAGCAGATTTGAATGGAGATGGCAAAGATGAAGTTTTGGGTGCTACCCTGATTTCACCAGATGGAGAGATATTGGTGCAAATTCCCTTGAAGGGTCATGTTGATTCCATCTTTGTTGCTGATGTGCGTCCAGATATTCCTGGATTAGAAGTATTAGCTTTGGAAGAGGGTGGTGGTAATCGAGTTTTTCTATTTAATCGCGATCGCTTAATTTGGGAGACTCACTACAAAAATCAAGAACCTCAAAATGCTGCTCTTGGGAATTTTGACAATCGTCCAGGATTGGAAATATGGTGTCGTAGTCGTTATCATGAACATCAGAAACCTTTCATATTTGATGCCCAAGGTCAGCTAATCGCCAAATATAAAATGGATAATGTTGCCCCTAGAGATTGGACAGTCAGAGGTGTAGAAGTTATCTTTACTATTGATTGGACAGGAAGAGAAAAACAGTTAGCTGCTGCTAAAGAACGCCATGAATCAGGAGACATAGGAATTTTCAATCCTTTGAGTGGAAAATTTCTCTACAAGTTCAAAGAAAAAGCCGATCGCCTCTATGTAGCGGATGTATCTGGAGACTGGCGAGAGGAGTTGATTGTTGTGAATGGGAATAAGCTGCATATTTACAGTAACCCCGAACCGAATCCAAATCCGAATCGCCCTAGATTATGGTCTCAAAATCATTACCATCGTAGTAAAATGACTTGGAATTACTATAGTCCATAAGTTACTTATAGCAGTTTTCACCCATGTTGACTACAAAACTTCTGTCTCCTGCCTTCTGGCTTTCAGCCAAAAATCTCTGTATTCTATGTTCATGAAAACTGCTATAATTGGGAGTTGGTGATGTGTGGCTATGATTATGCTTTAATGGCAATCTCCTAACTATTAACGGCTTTGTTGCACAAAAAGTGATTAGAGGCTATAAATAGTATCAAGATGGTAGAAATCAGTAGATATGAGTAAGTCCAAGTCCAAGCCTCAGTACAAGGTCAGAAATTGGTCTGAGCTATGATGCCTCGTTGCTTCAACGAGGCAGTTTGACATTTTGGCTGAGTCCAGAAGCCATAGAGCAATTGCTCAACAATCACGAAAACAGGACGCAAGGGAGCATCAAATACTTACAGTCATCTGGCGATCTTTCTTAATGGCAAAACTTTCCACTTTATTTAGCTTGGCTGGACGTCAAACTGAGGTTTTTTTGGAATCTATATTTTCTCGCTTTGGGAGTAGACTTACCAGTGCCAGACCACACTACCTTGTCTCGTCCCTTGGGTAAATTGAACATAGAAATACCAGTAATGCCAGCAACAGAAGCGATTCACCTGGTGGTAGATTTGACGATCCTCAAAGTTTATGGAGAAGGAGAGTGGAAAACAAGAGTTCATGGAGTAGGTAAACGTCGTACATGGCGTAAGTTGCATCTAGGTGTGAATCAGACAACAGGGGAAATAGTTACTGCAGTGGTTAGTACCAAGGATGTCAGTGAAGACCAAGTATTTTGCTACTACATGGAGTAGAAAGTGATGGAGCCTATGATCAACGCAAGTGCTATGAGTCAGCCAGTCACAGAGGAGCAAAAACAACCATACCACCCCGTAAAAATGCAGTCATCTGGCATCATGGTAACTGTAAGGGTACACCTCATCCTAGAGATGAGAACCTCACAGAGAAACGCATGAGTAGGAGGTAAAAAGTGGAAAAGTAAGAGTGGATATCACCGACGTTCTCTATCAGAAACAACCATGTTTAGACTGAAAGTAATATTTGGAGGTAAGTTGCGACGACGGAAATTTGACAATCAGGTGACGGAGTTGTTCATACAATGTGCCATACTTAATCGTATGAGACAGAACTGTAAGCCAGAAAGCTACAAAGTAGAATTCTAATTCACTAATTAACTTCTCCCCAGGGGAGAAGTTGCGATTCCGGAACGGATCGCGGAGCGCATCGCAACATTCATGCAACAAAGCCACTATTATCTGAAAAGCATTTGATATTTGGCTAAATTTAGGTTTCATCCCTTGATTCACCAACGCCCCTAATTGTTATAAACATATATGAATACAACTACTCATAAAGAAAAATTTTACTGGCAACAATGGGTGCCAATCACTGTAATTCTATTATTAGCTACTGGACTATATTTCTATAATATTGGTACAGAGAGCATGTGGAATGAGGAACTTTATAGTGTTAATGACACTAAAGTCAAGATATCTTTATTTAGAGTACGTCCAATTTACTATATAGTCCTAAAATTTTGGATGTTATTTGGCACCAGCGATAGTTGGTTACGAAGCTTATCTGTTGTGTTTGGTTTAGGTAGTGTATTCTTAATTTACCAACTTGGTCGTCGTGTAGCTGGAGAGGTGACAGGTTTAATTGCCGCTTTGTTGCTGGCACTTTCACCACTTTTCATTAATTTTGCCCAAATGGTGCGTATGTACTCCCTGTCTACTTGTTTAGCTATTGGTGGTTCCCTCGCTTTAGTTTATACACTAGAAAATCCAACTAACTCTTCAATGGCTTGGTGGGCTTGTACGCGAGCGTTAATGAACATGACTGCCCCACTGAATGCCAGCTTATTACTACCAGATATTCTCATATTTTGTTTGAAGTTTCGCAAACAACGTGATGTATTATTACGTTTTGGAAAATGGGCATTAGTAGGGTTAGTTTTATGGTTTCCTTCTCTGTGGGTATTACTTTCAAGTAAATTTTTTAATTTCTTACTTCCAGCATTAAATATATCTAACAAGGTTAACATATCTGACGTTGATATATCTTATGTAAGACACAGATTTCCTAGTCTGGTAGAAGTAATACGTAAGTTGAGGCATTTGACTGCTTTTCCATTCCCTTCAACATCAAAAGCAATAAGCTTATTTTATCAAGCTTATACAATCATCTTACTATTTTTATTAAGCTTTGGTTTGATTAAAAAGCATCGTTCAGGAAAACTTCTTTGGATTGCAGCTTGGGCTTTTATACCTGCAACTATGATATTTTTAGTTTCTCAGAGATTATGGATAGACCGTTACCTATTATTCTTATCTCCTTACATTCTGATTTTACTTGCTGCTGGTTTTATGAGACTTTGGAATTGGCAGCGTACAGTAGCTATTGTAGTAGCAATTATATATCTAATTGCTGTTACAAATGGTTTAGTACGTTACTACACAGTTCAGGATCGCCAAGATTGGCGTGGTCTTGCACAAGTGATTAGTGCGATAGAAAAACCAGGGGATAAAATAGTTTTATCTATAGATTCTGACAAAATGACTACTGCACTAACTCATTACTATCATGGTATTGCACCTATTTATCGTAATCCAGAAATTTGTTCTACTGCGAAGGTGAACAAAACTGATTTAGAGGTAGAGTTATCCAATCTATTACCAATAGAAAGACTTTGGTTAGTTTGTCATAATGATTTTGATCGAACCTTCTTTGAAAAGACTTTTGGAGAGCAGTTAAAAGTGGAAAAACACTGGGCATTTACTAATGAACAGTTTTATAGAGAAAAAGATTTGATGCACCTTTTTCTCGCAACTCCTAATTCAAATAGATATCTCCAATAATAAAAAATAAAATCAATTATAGCACTAGATAAGTGCCTATGCAAAATTAATTACATATCCTACTGACTCTATGTTGCCTGTTGCCTGTTGCCTCTCTCAACTAGGAGATTTATTTTGCACAACTACTTACATCAATTATTTCTTCCTACTCCCTACTCCCTATTCCCTACTCCCTCTTTTCTGGAGAAGTCTAATATAGAAAAAATAATTGATGATCGGTTATATCATTCAGGACTTACGCAGGTGTACTATATATATATATATATAGAATAGATTTCAAAAACGATAACGTTATCGTTTTTGGACTCTATCTACATAATACATGGTCTCTGCATAAGTCCGATGATTGTAAGGGGTGTACTTTTTGGATATGAAAGAAAAAATCTCGAATTTTACAAAAAATCAAGCTAAATCAGATTTATTTTGGCAGATAGTTCCTATTACTCTAATCCTATTATTAGCTACTGGATTATATCTCTATCAACTAGGCACAGAAAGCCTTTGGATAGATGAACTCATCAGTGTAGATCGAGCAAAAAGAGATATTTTAGATCTCTTGTGGAGAGGCCGTACTCATCTCATTCTCCTCAAAGGTTGGATGGTATTTGGCTATAGCGATAGTTGGCTGCGCGGGTTATGCGTTATTTGTACTATAGGTAGCGTTTTCTTAATTTATCAACTTGGTTGTCGTTTGGCAAGTAAACCTGTAGGTTTAATTTCTGCTCTACTTATGGCTGTGTCTCCTTTGTTTATTCATCATGCTCAAGAGGTGCGGATGTATGGAGTCAGCACTTTTTTTGGATTACTTGGTACTTTGGCTTTAACTTCTGCTTTAAAATCTCCCAATAAGTTTTCTATCAGTTTTTGGGCAATAGCTCGATATTTAGCTATTCGTTCTACAAAACTAAATTTACTCTTATTGCTACCAGACACAGTATTATTCGTTTGGAGATTTCGTAAACAAAAGCGTGTATTATTGAGTTTTGCTCTTGGGCTGATTACTATTTGTCTATTATGGTCTCCTCTACTAATCAATGCAGCTAAGACTACAACTGTCTTTATGGGTGGATTCAGAGAAACTGTAGAAACTGTAGAAACTGTAGAAACAGGTGTAGTAAATAAACCTGACAAAAAACCTCGCCCGACTATAATTAATGTACTACTACAACCTGGACGTTTTACTGCTTGGTCATTTGGCAGACCTAATTCAACGGCAATTTTCTGGTTTTATAATCTCTACTCCGTAATGGTAGCTAGTTTAATAGGTTTAGCCTTTTTTGAGAAACGAAATTCACATAAACTTGGTTGGGCAGCTGCCTGGGGATTTTTACCTTTAATTCCAATATTTTTAGTTTCTCAAATTTCCCGTTCTCTCTGGGTAGATCGTTACCTTCTGTTTACTGCCCCCTATCTTTTTATCCTTTTGGCAGCAGGGTTTATGGGGGTTTGGCGTCGGTGGCGAATCCCGGTTGTGGCGATCGCTCTGATATATTTCGTTGCTGTTGGTGGGGGTTTGAAGCGTTACTATACAGTAAAGGATCGAGAAGATTGGCGGGGTTTTGTCCAACTTATTCAAACCAACGAGCAGTCTGGGGACGTAATTGTTTGGAAAGCTAATCAGTCACGTCCCAGAGCATTGAATCATTACTATAGGGGTTCTGCAACTATTGAGGTAAGAATAGACGAACCTGAAGATAATCCCCAAGCTGTAGAAAGTTGGCTGGAAAGTTTACCAAAAACTAGATCGCGTATCTGGTTAGCATATGCTAATCCATCACCAAATCTACTGTCTGGCATTGAAAAGAAGTTTAAAGCTGAAGAAGTTTACAAAATTAAGGTTAATGGCACATTAGAGCTTTTCTTGTTAACACCCCGTACTTCTGAGATATAGAATAAGCGATATCGAGTTGAGTTTTTTTATGGGCTATTTCTCTATTGAACGCTTGTTTTTGGGAAATAGTCATAGATTTTTTTGATTTCATCAATATCAATATTAATTAGCGAAATAAAAAATTTAATCCGTGTTGATTTTGATACAAATTATGCTAAAGTTTATCAGACCTAAGCTATTATTCACTATATTTATTTCATTGCTGATTTTTCTCTACATTCCTAATTTAAAACTGCAGAAAGTTTCTGTTCAATTTATTTCATCACCAGAAGTTAACGCTTTAGATAATAGTTTAAATAATGCTAGTATTTATGCTTTTATTAAATCAGGTTTTAATTATAGTCAACAACTCTACGGCGAGCCAAGAATAGCTGTAAAAAAAATAAATTTACGCTTACACACAACACCTTTAGCTTCACTTAATAATGCGAATCAAGGTGAGTTTACTATCTATTTAAGTCATCAACCCTCTGAATATGCTTTTTACGGACAGTTAAGTCATGAAATTTTT
>NZ_JAAHGK010001100.1:0-2609 GCF_010672505.1 Okeania sp. SIO2B9
TATCTCAGGTCTTGGCAAAAGTTCCAGACGTACCATGTATAGTAATTGTCCGAGACCCTAGAGCTGTTTTATGGTCTTGGGCTAAAAGATCGGGGCTAGGGGTACAAAAGTGGGTCAAGGAGCATCTTGATTCGCATTGCGAAAGATATTTATCTTATGCAAATGGTTGGAAGGAGGCAGTGGAAAATGGTTTAGGTGACCAAATTCTCCTGATTCAATATGAGTCACTTTGTATTAATCCAGTAGATAATGCTAGAAAAATTTTTGAATTTATAGGACTAGAATTTGACAACTCTTATTTGCATTTTCAAGAAGAAAGTAAGAAATTTGATAATGTCTACAATGACACTGTTTCTAGTTCTTATATTAATGAATATAAAGATAAGTTTTCCCAAGAAACCTGTACCCAAATACTTGACAAAACAGCAGAGTTTCAAGATTGGTTTTTTAACATAAATTAAGGAAGATTTTTAACTATGAAGTGGTTTTTTGCACTGAATGAAGCAGGTCCTAAATTTGCAGACATTAGCAAAATGGTGAAAGTTGCTGTTCTGACTGCTAGACAGAACACTTCACTGGAAGCTTTTTGTATATATGATGGTCAAGAAAACAACGAACTAACAAGATGGTTAGAAAAAAATGGTGTGAAATTAATTTTTCATAGAACACCTCATTATGAAGTATTTAAAAAGAATATGGCTGAAAGAAGCTTTAAGATGGCTTGTGGAGCTTATTTGAGAGTAGAAATACCGAAAATAATGGAGATTAATAGTATTGCTGACGATTATGTATTATATACAGATTGCGATGTCATGTTTGTAGGTGATGTAGTTGAATATTTGAGCAGTATAAAGTGCGAATACTTGGCAGCAGCGCTAGAAAATCCTACTAAATTGGATTTCTTGAATTCGGGAGTGCTTTATATGAATGTCAAAAAACAGCAAGAAGTTTACGAAGATTTTAATCAATTTATCAAAGATAATAATGGTATTTTTTCTTCTTTCGATCAAGGAGCATACAATCAGTTTTTCTCTAAAAAATGGGAGAGATTAGATAGTATGATGAATTGGCGTTCTTATTGGAAGCTAAATACTAATGCTAAAATTATACACTTTCATGGTCCTAAACCCACTCAAGTTCAAGCAATTAAAGAAAAAACTATTCCAGAGCATCAACTTCCGCTAGCTAATCAGTTTTTTTGGCAAAATACGAAAGTTTGGGAAAACAAATACGAGCAGAGAGAAGAACCTGAGAGCTTAAATTTTTCTGATCAAAACTCAAATCATGAACAGGACACAAAGCTAAATAATAAGCATAAACATAGTAAGATGCAAGAAATTGAACAGAAACTTGAAACCTCTTCAGATCCCACACAAAATCCAGATTTTTTAAAATCTTTGTTTGAGTTAAACTCTGTAATTGCAGAAACAAATACTCCTCTTGAAGGTAATATTTGTTATTTGAATGGCTGGACGAGTGATATGTTTCAAAATACTCCTCCATGTAATGCACCTCATTTAGTGCTGAAGAGAAAAAACTTAGTTGCAGCTACAGCAAACAGGAGAAGAATGCTTGAAATAGGTTTTAACGGAGGTCATAGCGCATTAATTACCCTATATCACAATCCATTTATTGAGCTGCATTGTGTTGATATTTGTCGTCATAGTTACACGGAGTTAGCAGCAAAATTTTTACAAAAGAAGTATCCTAACCGCTTCTATTTTTATAAAGGAGACTCACGAGATGTTTTGCCGATGATCGCCGTCAAGAATAGATATATTAAATTTGATGTTCTTCATGTAGATGGTGGTCATGGTGGAAATATTTGTAGAACAGATATCAGTAACAGTATACGTTTGGCTGCTAATAATAGTATTTTAATTCTTGATGACACGGGTGCTAAACATATCTTAAATATTTATTGGGAGTATGTGCGTTTTGGTTATTTATTACCAATAAAAAAATTTGCCAACGACCCCATAGAAGCACACCGCATTGCTCAAGTAATATTAAAACCTGAAGAAATTTCAACTTTTTAGTTCCTTTTGTTATTATTATTGATTGATTGCTAACTACTATAAAATTGACATTAATTAGTCGAGCGAGATAATTTTACCAAATGAAGTAATCCTGAATATAGGTAGTCTATTAGACATCTCCAATAATAAAAACAGGAAATCAATTATCATACAGAAATCATCAATTATTTTCCCCTGCTCCCTAATCCCTCTTTTCTGGAGATGTCTATTGATTATTAAGCTCTATTTCCTGGTTTAACATTTCAAGTTGTCTATGTACAAAACAAAAACCTATTCTCAGCAATTTCAGTGGAAAAAAGAGGTTGAGTATTATCGCAAAATTACCGAAGTTGAAAAAGATAACTGGGAAGCATACCATTATTTGGGACAAGCACTATTAAAATTGGAACAGTGGCCAGAATGTGTAACTGCTTACCAAAACGCCCTCAAACTCAACCCCAACCTCCCAGGAATACATCAAAAAATCGGGGATGCTCTACAACAACAAGCAAAAGCAGAAAAAACTAATCTGCTTAACTATTACAAACAGAAAATTCAACAAAACCCAGACGATCTACAAACCTATTATCA